>SLDI01000058.1:0-6635 GCA_007125385.1 Phycisphaeraceae bacterium
GCCAGTGGCCAGGCGCACCGCAGCCCATCTACCGTGCAACCGGCGTGGATGCCGCGTGATCGAACCACCCACGCCGTACGCGCCGCCGAGGCACTGGCGGACAAGCCGCCAGTGGCACCCAACCCACCATGCGGGCCGTGGACTCTCGCGGTCACCGGCGGGTTTCGCTGCGCTCTACCCGCCCTACAAGCAGGCGTTCACGGCGTTCAGCGGCACCTTCCAGACTTCCAGCTCGAAGTCCGCAGCGCCCTTCGCCACGGCGAGAGACCACCACGTCACGACGCCGCCACGTCCTTGCGCTTGGCGGACTGGACGCGCAGGTTCAGCTCGCGGAGTTGGAGCTCGTCGACCGATGACGGGGCCCCGGTCATGAGGTCGGCCCCGGTCTGCGTCTTCGGGAAGGCGATGACGTCGCGGATGTTGCTCGTGCCCGTCAGGTGCATGACCAGGCGGTCCAGGCCGAAGGCGATGCCCCCGTGGGGCGGGGCGCCGTATTTGAGCGCATCGAGCAGGAAGCCGAACTTCTCCTGCGCCTCGTCCGCCTCGATGCCGAGCACTTTGAACACGCGCTGCTGGATCTCGGGGCGATGGATACGGATGGAGCCGCCGCCCAGCTCCGAGCCGTTGAGCACCAGGTCGTAGGCCTTGGACATCACCTCGCCGGGCGCGGACTCGAGCTTGTCGAGGTCGGCGTCGACGGGGCTGGTGAATGGGTGATGCAGGCTGTCCCAGCGGCGCTGCTCGTCATTCCACTCGACGAGGGGAAAGTCGACGATCCAGACCCACTTCCACTGCCCGGCGTCGATGAGCTCGAGCTCGTGGGCGAGCTTGACGCGCAGCTCGCCGAGCACGCGGTGGACGACGGCGTGGCTTCGATCCACGGCAAAGCAAACAAGATCGCCGTCTTCTAGACCGAGTCGTTCGACGAAAGCGCGTTCAAGACCAGCCTCAAGAATGAATTTTGCAATGCCAGTCTGAAGCCCATCCGGTTGATGATATCGAACGACTGGTAGACCGCCGGCGCCGAACTGCCGGACCCAATCCGCAAGATCTTCGGTCTTCTTACGTGAGAGCGAGGCACCGCCCGGAACACGAATAGCTTTGACAATCCCGTCATCCCCAATCGCATCTGTAAAAATCTTGAACTGCGTTTTCGAAGCGATCTCGGTGACATCCACCAATTCCATGTCAAAGCGCAGGTCCGGCCGATCGCTGCCGAAGCGGTCGATCGCCTCGGCGTAGGGCATGCGCGGAATGGGCGTGGGCACCTCCACGTCCAGCACGTCGCGCCAGATGCGGGCCATCAGCGGCTCGCACACGCCCAGCACGTCGTCAGGCTCAACGAAGCTCATCTCGACGTCGAGCTGGGTGAACTCCGCCTGGCGGTCGGCGCGGGGGTCCTCGTCGCGGAAGCAGCGTACGATCTGCACGTATTTGTCCACGCCCGAGGCCATGAGAATCTGCTTGAAGAGCTGCGGGCTCTGGGGCAGGGCGTAGAAGTGGGCTTCGTGCAGCCGGCTGGGCACGAGAAAGTCGCGGGCGCCCTCGGGCGTGCTCTTGCACAGAAAGGGCGTCTCGATTTCGTAGAAGCCCTGCTCGTCGAAGTAGTCGCGCATGATCTTGGCCACGCGGTGGCGCGTGCGCAGGATCTGCTGCATGCGCGGGCGGCGCAGGTCCAGGTAGCGGTAGCGCAGCCGCTGCTCCTCGCTGCGGCTGGAGAAGTCGTCGGGGGTGAACGGCGGGGTCTCGCTCTTGTTGAGGATGATCAAGGCGTCGGCCTGGACCTCGATCTCGCCGGTGGCCAGGCGCGGGTTGGCCATGCCCTGTTCGCGGCGGACGCAGGTGCCCGCGATGTGGACGACGTCCTCGTGGCGCAGCTTGTCCGCGGCCGCGTGGACCTCGGGGTTGTCGGGGTGGAACACGACCTGGGTCAGCCCGTCGCGGTCGCGCAGGTCGATGAAGATCACGCCGCCGTGGTCGCGGTAGTTGTTGACCCACCCGGCGAGGCTGACGCGGGTGTCGACGTGCTCGGCGCGCAGTTGGCCGCAGGTGTGGGTGCGTGGTGTCATCGGTCGTGGATCCATGCGTGACTGGGGGTAGAATCGTGAATGATACCACCACGGTGAGGGCTCGCCAACGGGGCGGGACGGGTGGTCGGAGGCATCGGTCCCGCCGGCCGCGGGGTTCTCGCAGAGGCCGCCGAGAGCGCCGAGGCCGCAGAATCGTGATGGTTGTGCTGTGTGCGGCCGACTTTTCCCGGGGTGCCACGGCTTGCCCCGCAGGGCAAGCCGTGCGTTTGCCGAGGATCGCACGGCTTGCCGCTTCGCGGTCAAACCGTGGCCCCCTCGATGGTGCCACTTCCGCGCAATCGCCGCGACCGCTGCGCTTTCCTGCGTCTGTGCGAGAACCCCGCCCCGCCGCGCCGATTGTGCTGGACGCCGCGCGTCCAGCGAATATAATCGGGGGCAGACAAGTGAAGATCGCTGCCGAAGGACGGGCGCGGATTCGAGAGCGACTGCATTTGCTCGAACCGATGCCAGAACCCCAAGGGAGCAGCGACTGGGCACGATGGCCAAGCCTCCGCCGAGTGGAAGGTCGGGTTGATCCAGCGATGCACCCACCTGTTATTGGGGTTCGAGCAAATCGTCGCCCGCCCCGTCCCCACGCGGCGGTCGCGCTTTCAGACGGCTCGCCAACAGCGAGCCGTTTTTTTGTGCCCGCGTTGATGAAGAGGGGAAGGCAGGAAGGCCAGGAAGGCAGGAGGGGAGGACGTGTGTGACGGGGATTACGCGTCAGTTGCAAAGCCGGGACCGGTGGTCCCGGGGCGGCGGCGGACGGCGCACTTCGACGACGGGTACTGATCGTCGCCTTGATCGACCTCACCCACGCGGGTCGCCCGGGCGCGGGGGGCGGGTCGTCCGTGACGCCCTTGATGCAGCACCGCGCCCGCATCTGACGCCGCGCCCTCCGCGCTCTTGGCGACCTCTGCGAGAACCGGCCGGCCGCGTGGCCCACGTTCCCCTCGCTGCCGCGGTGCGGTACGATGCGCAACATGGCAGAGCCAGGCCCCGACGAGCACGCCACGGCCCTGGAGCACGTCGTCGAGTCGCTGATCCAGAGCTATCGCAGCGACGAGCGCACCCAGTACCTCGACGCCACCTTCCTGCCCAACCGCGACCGCACCGTGCGGCTGCTGAACCTGCTGCGCCAGCTCCTGCTGCCCGGGTTCTTCGACGAGCACCGCATCACCAGCGCCAACGTCCGCTACCACGCCGGCGAGTTGCTGACCCAGGCCCACGAGCTGCTGCACGAGCAGGTCCGCCAGGCGCTGCGCTACGAGCTGGCTTTGGCCGGCGACGGCGACGACGACGCCGCCTCGCGCGATCGCGACGCCAGGGCGCGCCAGATTGTCGCCACCTTCCTCGCCCGCCTCGTGGAGCTCCGCCGACGCCTGGCGCTGGACATCCAGGCCGCGTTCGACGGCGACCCGGCCGCCCGATCCACCGACGAGACCATCTTCTGCTACCCCGGCGTCCACGCCATCATCGTCCACCGCATCGCCCACGAGCTCTGGCAGCTCCAGGTGCCGCTGCTGCCGCGCATGATGAGCGAGTGCGCCCACAGCGACACCGGCATCGACATCCACCCCGGCGCGACCATCGGCGACTCGTTCTTCATCGACCACGGCACGGGCGTGGTCATCGGCGAGACCACCGAGATCGGCAACCGCGTCAAGCTCTACCAGGGCGTGACGCTGGGCGCCCTGTCCACCAAGGGCGGGCAGGCGTGGCGCGGCCGCAAGCGCCACCCCAGCATCGAGGACGACGTGACCATCTACGGCGGGGCGATCATCCTCGGCGGCGAGACCGTCATCGGCCAGGGCGCGGTCATCGGCGGCGCGGTCTTCCTCACCTCCTCCGTGCCCGCCGGCCACACGGTGACGATGAAGAAGCCGGAGCTGAAGGTCAGCGCCCCGCCGCGGCGAAAGAAGCCGCAGACCGACGAGGGCGAGCTGCCGCACGCGCACGACTTTTCGATCTAGCGCGTCTGTCAGTCCGATCGTAGCGGGTGCCACTGACAAGGCCGTCCTCGACCCTGTCAGTGCCTTTTGGTGTGACGGGTTCGTGACGCCGATCCACACTGACAAGCTCCGCGGACTCCGCTTGTCAGTGGCACCCAACGCCGTGAACTATTCGGCGGCGGCGCTAATGTAGGGTGGGTAGAGCGAAGCGAAACCCACCACGATGCTCGTAGATCCAGGGCACGACCGGTGGGTTTCGCTTCGCTCTACCCACCCTACATCAACGCCTCACGCGCGCCCGAAAAGCGCCAGCGGCGCGGCGCGGTCGATGGTGACGTCGACGCTGCGGCCGATCAGCTCTGACGAGCCTTCGAGGATCACGATCAGGTCCGTGTCGGTGCGCCCGGTGAGCTGCGTGACCTCGTCGGGCCGCTCCCAGCCCAGCTCCACGCCGCCGAGCCCGCCGTTGCCCGCCTTGCGCGCCTTGGCGCTGACCGCCTCGACGAAGACGCGCAGCGTGCGGCCGACGTACTTCCCGTGCACGGCCGCGCTGACCTGGCTCTGCACGGCCAGCAGCTCGTTGTTGCGGCGCTTCTTGACGGCGTCGGGCACGTCGTCGGCCAACCGCTGGGCCGCGGCGGTGCCGGGGCGCGGCGAATACTTGAAGATGAACGCGTTCTTGAAGCCGCAGCGACGCAGCAGCTCGGCGGTGGCGTGGTGCTCGGTTTCGGTCTCGGTCGGGAAGCCGCAGATGATGTCGGTGGCCAGCTCCGCGTCGGGCAGGTGGGCTCGCACGCGGTCGACGAGGTCCAGGTACTGCTCGACGGTGTACCCCCGGTTCATCATCTTGAGGATGCGGTCGGAGCCATGCTGGACGGGGATGTGCAGGTAGCGACAGATGCGCGGGCGCCGGGCCATGACGCGCAGGATGTCGTCGCCGAAGTCGCGCGGGAAGCTGGTGACAAAGCGCAGGCGCTCGAGCCCGGGCAGCTCGTCATGAATCAGCGCCAACAGATCCGCAAACGTCGTCACGCCCTGCGACTTGACGCCCGTCCTGAGCGAATGCGAAGGGCGGGATTTCCCAGTGCTCTGGCGCTGCGCCGACAGTCCCCGCGCATCGAAGCTGTTGCCATCGTTCCTGACGACCGCGCCGACCTGCGGCTGCACCAGGCCGTTGGCCGTCACGGCCGCGGCGTGGTCGAAGTGGTAGTGGTTGACCGTCTGGCCGAGCAACGTGATCTCGCGCACGCCGGCGTCGACAAGCCGGCGGCACTCGTCGAGGATGTGCTGCGGCGGGCGGTGGATCTCGCGGCCGCGGGTGAACGGCACGACGCAGTAGGTGCAGAACTTGTTGCACCCGCGCGTAATGCGTACGTAGGCGCTGCGGCCGGCGGCGAGCTGATCCTCCGGGGCGAAGCTGCGGGAAAGGTCGATGCGCTCCAGCTCGTCCTCGGCGGCGGCAAGCGTCTGGCTGCGGCGATGGGTGTTGCCCTGAAGGGCGACCTGCGTGGGCCCGGCCGTGCGCACCGCGTTGTCGATGAGCATGGGCAGCTTGTTCAGCTCGCCGGGGCCGCACAGCACGTCGACCTGCGGGTAGCGCCTGGCGATCGCCTGGCCGTCGCGCTCGGCCATGCAGCCGATCACCCCCAGCACGACGTCCGGCCGCTGCCGCTTGTGCACGCCCACCTGGCCCAGGCGCGACAGCACCTTCTGCTCGGCGTGCGCGCGCACCGAGCAGGTGTTGTACAGCACCACGTCCGCCTGGTCCCAGGCGTCGACGAAGCGGTAGCCCAGGGCCTGGAGCTGGCTGCGCACGAGCTGCGAGTCCAGCACGTTCATCTGGCAGCCGAACGTCTCGAGGTAGACCCGGCGGCCGACGTCGTCCCGCGGCGCGGGCGCGGGGGCGGCTCCAGTGTCAGGGGGGGTGGCGGTGGTCATGGCGCGGGCGTCGCGAAAACCGTTCATGATAGACGCGCCGCGGGGACGGGAACAACCGCGCTCTGCACGCGGGGGGTGCCACTGGCGGCTTGTCCGCCAGTGCCTCGGGGCCGCTTACGGCTGGGGATCTCGATTTCTCGCCCTCGATGCCGCTTTGGTGTTGGTGGGCTTCGGTACGCCCGGGCACTGGCGGGCAAGCCGCCAGTGGCACCCAAGGCACGCTTATGCCCTGGGGCCACGCTCAGAACATTGGGCGACACATCGGGGGCTTCGGCTACAACTCGCCTGCCGCTGTCCGCGCTGTCGGGGCCCCTGCGAGAAGCCCCGACCCGCGCTGGCACCGCGCTTGCATCAGCGCCCGGCCATGGAGCCGCCCCGGCGCTACTGCCTGATCAGCCCCTGCCGCGACGAGGCGGATCACTGCCGGCGAACGCTCGAGAGCGTGGTGAGCCAGAGCCTGGCCCCGGCGTTGTGGATCATCGTCGACGACGGGTCGCGCGACGCGACGCCGGCGATCCTGCACGACTACGCCCAGCGCCACCGCTTCATCCGCGTCATCCGCCGCGAGGACCGTGGCCGACGCAGCGTCGGCCCGGGCGTCGTCGACGCATTTTACGCTGGCTACGAGACGATCGACCCGGCCCAATTCGACTACATCTGCAAGCTCGACCTGGCC
>SLDI01000605.1:0-6568 GCA_007125385.1 Phycisphaeraceae bacterium
ATCGCGGGCGCGAGCTGGCGCGGCGGGGGGGGTATCGGCGTGGCAGCGACGAGCTGGAGGCGCGGGCGCGTCAGGACGTGGTGGCGCGGTTGAAGGCGCTGCCGGGCTTCGCCGCGGCGACGCGGCTGGTGCCTGCCCGCGCCCGGGCGGCGGCGTATCGCCGGCTGGGGATGCTGCCGACCGTGGCGCGCCGCCGGGCGGAGCTGAGCCCGCCGCCGATGCGGGACGAGACGCGGCGCGAGCTGGCGGCGTATTTTCGGCCGCACAACCAGCGGCTGGCGCGGTTCCTGGGTTGGGACCTGACGCACTGGAACGTTGAAGGCTGAGGCGCACGCGGCGCCGCGGACGCGGACGGCGGTTGACGGGAAGGATCGGCCATGAGCATCACCACCGGCGTGGGCTTGATGAGCGGCCTGCCGACGCAGGAGATCATCGACGACCTGATGGCGATCGAGGCCCGGCCACGCCAGCAGATCGAGCAGCGCAACGAGCAGATCGACGCCAAGCGTGAGGCGTTCCAGAGCGTCAACAGCGACCTGCTTCAGCTCTTCGACGCCTCGGCCGCGCTGACCCGCGACCGCACGTTCCAGGCCCACTCGGCCACCAGCTCCAACGAAGGGGCCGTCACCGCCCGCGCCGGCTCGACCGCCACGCCGGGCAGCTACAGCATGACCGTCGCCCAGCTCGTCTCGGCCCAGCAGACGATCAGCGGCCGGCGCATCACCGACCTCAACGCCGCGCTGGGCGAAGCGACGCTCAGCTTCCAGCGGCGCGCCGCGTCGCTCGAATCCCAGACGCGCCTGGCGACGCTCAACGGCGGGGCGGGCGTGGAGCGCGGCCACATCCGCATCACCGATCGCTCCGGCGCCACGGCCGACATCGACCTGTCCCGCGTTATCAGCGTCGACGACGTGCTCGAGGCCATCAACGCCAGCCTGGGCGTCAACGTCACCGCCAGCGTCGACGGCGACCGGATCAAGATCACCGACAACACGGGGCAGACGGCCTCGGACCTCATCATCGAGAACGTCGGCGGGCGCGACACCGCCAGTGACCTGGGGCTGGTGGCCAGCTCCAGCGACGGCGAGATCGTCGGGCAGGCGATCAACCGCCTGGGCAACGACACTCATCTGGGCGATCTGAATGACGGCAACGGCGTGAGCTACGTTCAGGGCGAGGCGGACTTTCGCATCACCGCCGGCGACGGCACGGAATATGACGTGAGCCTGGACGGCGTGCGCACGCTGGCGGAGCTGTTCGCGCGTGTCGACGAGGCGACGGATGGCCAGATCCGCGCCGAGGTGGCTGACGACGGCGTGAGCATCCGCCTGGTGGACCCGGACGCGCCGGGGGCCGGCTCGCAGTTCGCCGTGGCCGCGCTCAACGGCTCGCAGGCCGCGGCCGACCTGGGCATCGTCGGCAGCGACGCCGGCGACGGCACGATTACCGGGCATCGCCTGCAGGCGGGGCTCAACTCCCGCCTCGTGCGCTACCTCAACGCCGGGCAGGGCGCCGAGCTGGGCACCATCAGCATCCAGAACCGCGACGGCGCGACGACGCAGGTGGATCTGGCCGGGGCCGGAAGCATCAGCGAGATCATTCATCGCATCAACGACGCGGGCGCGGGCGTCACCGCCGAGCTCAACCGCACCGGCAACGGGCTGCGCCTTGTCGACCACACCGGCGGCGACGGCGAGCTGATCCTCGACGACGTGACCGGCTCGGCGATGGCGGATCTGAACCTGGCCGGGGCCCACAGCAGCGATCGGGTCGACTCGGGCGACCTGCGCCTGCAGTTCGTCGGGCGGGGCACGCGGCTCAATGACATGGGCGTGACGACCGGGGCGTTCCAGGTCCAGGACAGCGCCGGCAATCGCGCGACCATCGACACGGCCGGCATGACCACGCTCGGTCAGGTCATCGACGCGATCAACGCCGCCGACGACATCGACGTTCTCGCCCGCATCAACGACACGGGCGACGGGCTCATCCTCGAGGACACGGGCCCGGGCACGGTGGCGATGCGCGTCACGGAGCAGGGCTCGAGCACGGCGGCGAACCTGGGCATCCTCGGCGAGGCGGCGCGCGGCGGCAAGCCGATCGACGGCGCGTTTCGCCACAGCATCGACCTCCAGGCCGGCGACACCATCGAGGACCTCGTCGAGAAGATCAACGCCGCGAACATCGGCATCGACGCCTCGCTGATGAACGACGGCACGGGGTATCGGCTGATCCTGTCCGGGCAGGAGGGGGGGCGCGACGCCGGGTTCCTCTTCGACGACGGCGGGCTGGACCTGCGGGCCAGCAACGTCACCGAGGCCCAGGACGCCGTGGTGTTCTTCGGCGGGACGGACGCCGCCAGCGCGGTGGCGGTCACGTCGCGCAGCAACCGCCTCGAGAACGTCATCCCCGGCACCACGGTCGACCTGCACGCGACCAGCGACCAGCCCGTGCAGATCACCGTCGACCGCGACGCGGACAAGATCGTCTCGGACATCGAGGGCTTCATCGAGAAGTACAACGCCGTGGTCGAGCGCCTCGACGAGGTCGACCACTGGGACGCCGAGGAGGAAGAGCGCTCGATCCTGATGGGCGACCCGGCGATCACGAGCCTGCGCCGGAACCTGCACAACGCCGTGCTGAACTCGGGCGAGAACCTCGATGGCGCCTACCACGCCCTGTCGCAGGTGGGCATCACGGTCGGCTCGGGCGGGCGGCTGGAGCTCAATGACACGCGCTTCCGCGACGCGTTCAACGCCGACCCCGACGCGGTGCGGGCGCTGTTCACCACGCGCGAGGCGGAGGTCAACGAGGTCACCGGCGACGAGACGGTCACGGCCCGGGGCGTGGGCGTGCGCTTCCGCGAGATGCTCGACCGCCTGACCGACCCGCAGCACGGGCGCATCGAGACGAGCCTCGGCGCGCTGGCGCGGCAGAAGGAGCTCAACGAGCAGCGCATCGAGTCGATCAACCGCATGCTCGAGGCCAAGCGGGCCCGGCTCGAGCAGCAGTTCCTGAACATGGAGCGGGCGCTGGTGACGATGCAGGAGCAGGCGCAGTCGCTGAACCAGATGATGACCAACGGGATGTTCAACCGGCGCGGGGATGAGTAGGCCGAATCATTGGGAATCACCACAGAGACACAGAGAGCACAGAGGTAGAACCTGGTTGAAAACCCTTTTACGCGGGGCCGACGGAAGTTGCGAATAATCCGGGCCAGGCCGGGTCGGAAACGGGTGCCATTGACAAGCGGAGTTTGCGGAGCTTGTCAGTGCGCATCGGGTCGGCCTTTCGGCGCGGCCGCCGGGTTATCGGGCGTGCGTGGCCCCGGCCGTTGAAGCGGCGGCGGCGGCCCGGCCGATACCGATCGGGGCGGTGATCGCGCCAGGAGTTTTGGCCAGTCATGAAGCAGGCACCGACGAACCCCTATCTGCGCACGCGGATCATGACGGCCAGCCCGGAACAGCTTCGCCTGATGCTTTACGACGGGGCGCTGCGCTTCGCCCGGCAGGGCCGCGCGGCGATCGAGCGTGGCGATTTCGAGACCAGCTACAACGCCATCGCCCGCGCCAAGCGGATCGTGCTCGAGCTGGGCAACAGCCTCAACCACGACGCCAACCCCGAGCTGTGCCAGCGCCTGGCGTCGCTCTACACCTACGTGTACCGCCTGCTGACCGACGCCAACATGACGCGGCAACTGCCGCCGCTGGACGAGGCGATCGAGCTGATCGGCTACGAGCGCGAGACGTGGCAGATGTACATCGACCGCCTCAACGCCGTCGACGGCGACGACACCGAGCCCGGGACCCTGTCGCGCAGCGCGTGATGGCCTTGCGCAAAGCGGGTGCCACGGCTTGACCGCGAAGCGGCAAGCCGTGCGAGGCGCGGCGGATGCACGGCTTGCCCTGCGGGTCAAGCCGTGGCACCCCACCATCAAGCGTTAATCTGAATCCGCATCAGCGCCACCGATGAACACCCTTTCGTGTTCGTCGTCGCGATGCTGCGGCGGCGGCGCGTCGATCGCTTCGAGCACCACCGAGACGCGCCGCGACGCTCACTCGCCGACCGGCTCGAGCCAGAAGGCGTCGAGCTGCACGGCCTCGATGAGGTCATTGTCGTTGGCCTCGGCGGTCAGCGCCATCCAGAGCCCGGCGCCGGGGCGCGGCTGCCAGCGGGCCACCTCCACGACGTGCCACTGGCCGTCGGCGAGCAGCTCGGCGTCGAGCCCGTGCGTGTGCGCTTCGCCGCCGCCGTGCATCCCGAGCTGGGCGAGGGTGCCCTGGGCGTGCTCGGCCACGCCTTCGCCGCGGACGCGGGCCAGGAGGCGGTAGGTTTGGCCGGGGTCGAAGTCCTCGCCTTCGAGCAGGTGATGGCGGACGAACCAGGCGTTGGTCGGGCTTCCGATCGCCCAGCCGTCGCTGGCGCCCTGGGCGGGGACGAGCCAGTGCCCGCGGGCGAAGTGGGGGTCGAAGTGGCCGGCCTGGATGATGCGCACCGCATTGGCGGACGCCTCGTCCGGTCGCGGGGGCCCGGCGTCGGCCACGCCGCCGGCGTAGTCGTCCAGCCACTGGAGCCAGGCCTCGACGGTGTGGCCCTCGGCCAGGCTCGTGAAGCCACGCTCGGCGTGCACCTGGGCGATGCCGTCGGCGACCTCGGCGAAGCTCAGCGACCCGACGCGCTGCTCGACGGTCTGCCACGTCCGGTTGCCCGGGCCGCGCTTGGCCAGCACGTACCAGATCGGCAGGCGGGCATGACGCACGCGGGCCTCGAGCCCGGCGTCGCCGGCGACGCGGTCGGCGGCGTCGCGCATCAGGGCCTCGGCCTCGGCGATCGTCTCGGCGGTGAGCCACGGCCGGTCCAGCGCCTGGTAGATGCCCATGCGCATGTCCGGGTTCTCGCGCACGTGCCGGTGGATGAGGTTGATGTAGTCGGCGATCGGCTCGGCCGCCGGGCCGTAGTAGCCGCGCACGAACTCGTCGACCAGGGTTGCGTCGTCACTGCTGGCCGGGTCCCACAGCGCCTGGGCGAGCACCCACATGCGCAGCCCGAAGAACTCGCTGGACCGGCCGGTGTGCGCCCCTTGCTCGAACACGCCGGCGGCGCCCTGCTCGGCGAAGAAGCGCACGTTCGCCGCCAGCACGTCCAGGTTCGGGTACGGCGCCAGGAAGTGGCGGAAGTTCGTCGTGTAGTCCCAGATGAAGAGCTTGTTGGCGATCTCGTGCCACCCTTCGATGTCGCGCTTGAACTCCCGGTTGCGCTCGGTCGTGCCGTCGGCCAGCGGCGTGTGGAAGTCGGCCTCGATCGAGCAGAGCACGATGATGATGTCCTCGTGCGGCTGCAGGTCCCGCGGCGGGCGACGCGACCACTGGTACGCCGGCGTGGCGATGCGCGATCCGGGGCGCTCGGCCTGGACGTCGGCCAGCACGGCGTTGGCCAGCTCGATCACGGGCCCGGCCTGCGAACCCTCGCGCTCGGCCACCGCCTGGCAATCGTCGCACTGGCAGTAGGAGCGGTTGTCGTTCTGACCCACGACGACGAACTCGGCGTCCGGGTTGTCCTCGAAACGCTTGAGCACGCTGATCGTCATCGCCTCGAGCACCTTCGGGTGCGTCAGGCACGGCTGGCTGTCGGGCCGACGTTGCCCGTCACGCAGGGCCCACATCTCCGGCTCGATCTCCAGGCCCGAGTCGCGCAGGAGCTGGTTGTAGGAGTGCACCAGGTTGCCCACGAATTGGTAGCGCCCGCCCAGGCGCTCGGGGGCGTTGGACCAGGCCATGCCGTTGACGCGGTTGCGTGCCGCCCAGGTCTGGCCCTGCTCGCCGTACATCTCCATGTACATCATGTCGCGGTACTCGAGCGTGGGCACGACGCGACGGTCGGTGGCGGCGACGGTGATGGTCTCGCGCCGGGGGATGTCCGACTCCGTGGGCGTCCACCACCGGCAGCCCTGCTCGTGCAGGAGCGTGAACACGCCGTACATCGTGCCGCGCAGCCGGCCGCCGGCGATCCCCACGGCCCCGTCACCGGTGACGATGGCGAAGCCCTCGTCGCCCAGGGCCTCGATGCCGTCCACGAGCCCGGCGTCGATGGCCGCCTGGCCGAGGTAGACGACCCCGCCTTCGCTCTGCGTGGTCACGGCGACCGCGGCGCCGCTCATCTGGCGCAGGTGGTCGGCGAGCTCGTTGGCGGCCCAGCGCTCCGAGGCGCTGGCGTCGTCGGCGATGACGATGCTGCCGCGGGCCTCGCCGGCGTCGACGAGCACGACGTCGGCGGCGCGGGTGGTGGTGGCGGTGGCGTTCATGATGAGCAGGGCTCCCAGGGCGGCGGCGAGGGTGAGGCTGCGGTGCATGATGGGCTCCTTGGGTGACGCGCCGCCATTGTAAGGTGAGTTGAGCCGGGTGCCACTGACAAGCGGAGTCCACGGAGCTTGTCAGTGTGGAAGGGTGCCGTGGGCACGTATGCCGTCACGCACTGACAAGGCCGAAGAGGGACGCGGGCCAGCCTCCGTCCGCAAAGCGGGTGCCACGGCTTGACCGCGAAGCGGCAAGCCGTGCGACGGCCCCCAGAT
>SLDI01000461.1:0-6561 GCA_007125385.1 Phycisphaeraceae bacterium
CGACGTGCCGGCCGGCACACCGCCGGCGGCACGCGACCTGCCGGCAAGGAATCAACCGATGAGCATGACACGATTCACCGCAGCCGCCGCCGCCGGAATCGTGATGGGGTCGGCGGTCGCCGTCGCCGGCGCAGGCTCGCTCGCGCCCGGCCACGCCATGTATGGCATCAACCGCGACACCGGCGATCTGACCCGTTACCGCTTCGACGACGCCGAGGCGGACAAGGTGCACCCCGTGCGCGTGGCGGACGGCACGGTGCTCACCGGCATCGAGGGACTGACCTACATCCCCGGCTTCCAGAACCTGATCGCCTTCTGGACCAACCCGGACACGGGCCGGCTGAGTCTGGTCTACGTCAACGTCCAGACCGTCGAGCACGGCAGCACGCAGACCGCCCACATCGTCAACGACAGCATGGAAGGCGGGCACGTCACCGGCGCGGTCCAGGTGGAGGGCGACGATGGTCACACGGTCTACATCGTCCAGGACGAGCTGACCCTGCCGTTCGACGTCAAGGGCCAGTTCAACATGGCCAACCCGAATAAGAGCCCGAACATGCGCTTCGACATGATTACGATCGATGGCCAGCTCATCACGCGCGAGGATCTGGAGGACCCGAGCTTCACCTTCACCGGTGACGTTGTGGAGATCCAGATCCGGGCCATGGGCGGCGCCAACAACGAATCCACGCTCGAGTTCTGGGACGGCACCCAGTGGCAGGAGTGGACGATCCAGGGCAACAACACCTACGTCTTCCGGGCGGACGCCGACAACCCGATCTTCGTCAAAAACCTGTGGAACGAGAGTGACGGCGGCACGTCCATGGGCCAGTGGTGGATCGAGTTCGAGGGCCAGGTGACCGTCAACGGCGAGGTCGCCATGTCCACGCCGCGCCGACTCGCCCAGGTCGACCACCGCGACGGCACCGTGATCGAGTTGGGGAAGTTGGAGAACCGCTATGACTCGCTGACCACCGTGGACGGCGAGACGTTCTTCGCCACCCGCGGCCAGGACTTCTGGCGCCTGACGCTTGACGGGGCCGGCGGGACCGTCGAGGAGAACGTCGGCGAAATGCACCCGCGCGACGTGCTGGGCCTGGACTTCGCCGGCGATCGGCTGCTCGGGTTCACCGTCATCACCGACCGCCTGTACTCCTTCGATCCGTCCAACCCCGGGCACAGCCCGCACGGCCACGCCTCGGACCTGGGTCTGAGCAACCTCGGCGACGTCTGCTTCGTGCCGGATGACAACGACCGCGGCCAGTTCCCGGCCCTGTCCTACGACTGACGCCCACGCGTCAGACCAACCAAGGCCCCATCCCGCGGCCGATGGCACAAACGCTGTCGGTCGCGGTTTTTTGCGCGCCCGGCACGTCACCGAGGGGCCGGTGTGACCCAGCCGCGCTGCTGCTTGAAGTGGAAACGTCTCGCCAGGCTGTAGAGGACGTGCCCTTGCTTCGCGGCGAAATATCGTCGGCCCGCGCGTTTGCGAACTTGCCCGAGAGCTTACGCGTGCCCCGGTTCAGAAACCGTCCGACCCCGGTGGGCTCAACTCAACGCATGAGTCGTTTGCCGAGCAGTCGAGCGATAAGAGCCTGCAATCGCAAGGGAAGCCGGCCGAACACGCGTCGAACTCGTTGCCGAAGATTGAACAGCGTCATCTTCAGTCTCGAAACGCGAATTGAAGGGCCGTTGTCAACATGCTTGCAGAGTATTACGCTGGGGTAATTCGTGTGCGAAAGGATCATCCGGTCCACGATCTTATACCCACATCGTTCGAAGTATTCGATAAGTTCTGTGGCATATTCTGAGGTGTCAAGGCAAATGGCGGCGGCGCCCATCTCCACCGCCCGGGCTTCGCAAACCCAAAGGAGCTCGCGAGCGATTCCTTGGCCCCGATAGTCGGGGTGTACGGCAAGCTGAGAGAATCGAGCGACGCGCGGGTGACGATACCAGGGATTGCCGTGACGGCTGCCTGGCGGATGGATCGTACCAGTCCCAACGATCCGTTCATTCACAATTGCGACGTAACACTCCCCGTTCTTGATTCGCCGGCGCGTCCCTGCGGCGTTCTGATTCACGCCGGCATATTGGAGCCCTTGTTCTTTGCGCATGGCAAAGGCTGCGTTGATCACCTCGGTCAACTCATGAATCGAGTCTTTAGGTGTCAAGGGACGCAACGTTAATCCTAGGGACCGGTCCTGGGTAGTTTTGTTCATGGTAATCACATGCCGTGGATGCCGAACTGAAGTTTTCAGGCGAACCTGACTAACACCGCGATGTCACCCGCCGGTGCTGACACAATACGATCGAGCGAGTCTCGTATGTCCGATTCCCGTGGGAGTATTTCGTCAGCGTTCGGTGTGGCGAGCGATGAACGCGCGGTGTGGCGGTACCGGAGAGTGATCAGGTATGGGACAGTCGCGTCAGCCAAGCCTCTGCCTGCTGTAGATCCTCCGGCGTATCTACCTCGCGCCAATTTCCTTCGTCGAGCACTGCCGCCGACATCTCAAGCCGACCATCGGCGATCGCGTTGGCGAACACCTGTTCATAGTAGAGATTGACTTGGTTGTCCTTAACGGCGTCGTGTAATTCTGGGTAGATGGTTGCGCGCCAGTCATCGAGGCTGATGCTGTAGATGTTTATGGTCTTGAACAGCGGCCGATTGGGCCGCGAGTCGTTTTTGAGATACATTCGGTCGATCCGGTTGTCGTCGGTGATGGTCAGGACGGTTCCGTCCATCCAATCGCTCAGCGGGGACACGGCCGCAGCCGTACGCCCACCCAGGGCCCACAGCAACTCGTCGGTGAAGATGAGATCGGACTCAAGCAGCAGAAAATCCTCCTGGACCGTATCCCCGACTTGGTAAAGCGAGACAATGTTGTTGGTGCTCGCGTAGTCGACGCTGTGCAAGAATTCGATGGCGAGCGGGCTGTTCAGACCCTTAAGGTACGCTTGGAGCGATTCATGTTCGTGGCCGGTGACGACGATCAATCGCTCAACCGCCCGGCGATGCAGGGCCTCGACCGCCCGTTCGAGGATTGTGCGTCCATGCACCGGGATCATGCATTTGGGCAAGGTTCGCGTCATGCCCTTGAGGCGAGTTCCTCGGCCGGCTGCCAACAGAACGGCGGTGCGCACCATGGCGGGAGCAGGGCTCATGTGAGGCCTCCAGGAGTGTGCGGGGACTATGACTTGTCCGCTTGTGCGAGGCGATGTGCCGTGCGCAGGAAGTAGGCCATCGCAAAGAGCGAGTAATAAATGCCGTAAATCAAGTATGCGGTGACGAAGATCTCTGGCAAAGGCAGCAGGAGCACGATCAGTAGGAACCACCCATACTCAACGCCGATCAGCGCGGTGCGAAGTACCCTCCGCGGGAGGGAAGGAACTCCGTTGAGGGGCGCGGCGTCGTCGCCGTGGCCGAGGCCGGTCTTGTTTATGACAAAAAAGTGGGTCGGCTGGCTGAGCAGGTTGAGGAATATCGCCAGCAACACCGGCGTCAGGGAAAGTTCGTACGCCAGAGCGTGCGTAATCAGAACATATCCCAGTGCCATGTTGACGGTCAGTACCTTGACCATGTCCGCCGTATGGTCGAGCCACTCACCAAGTGCGGACGTCCTGCCCGTCACGCGCGCCAGTTGGCCATCGCACGAGTCGACGATGTAGCCGAAGACGAGCAACAGATACACCGTAAGCGCTGTCTGAAAAGTCGCCTCCAGCACCACCAGCAGGAGCAAGCCGGCATGCGTGATAAAAAAGCCAAGCAATGAAACAAGGTTCGGCGTAGCTCCCAGGCGCCAAAATAGGTATGTCAGCGGCACCGCCAAGGGCCGATTGATCCAGCGCGCGTAGAGAGGGCCCCGACCGCCCTTTCTGGAAGCGGCGACAATACCCTGGAAGATGGTGGTCGATGCTTGTTGCGTCATGGTTCACCCAGGCCTTCCCGGCCGGCATGCATGAATCTCGGCCAATTCGCGGCGCCGCATCACCGCGGCAGACCGGATAGGCGGCAACCAAGCATGTTACTCCGGCTCTTCACCGTTGGCACGTTTGGGTGCCGGTGTGGTCGCGCGCGGTGTGGCCACCTCCTCATTGACGAATGTTTCGCCCAACAACTCCACGTACTGCTTCGCCAACGCCCGCCGGTCATAATGCGCCAGGATGTGCGCCCGCCCCGCCTGGCCCATCGCCGCGAGCTCGGCCGGGTTGTCCCGGGCGTGCAGAATCGCTTCGACCATCGCGTCGACGTTCTCCGGCTCAACGAACCAGCCCCCGCCGGCTTGCTCGACCAGCCGCCGGGCGTGGCCGTCGACGCTGATGACCACCGGCCGCTCCATGCCCAGGAACTCGAAGATCTTCGACGGCAGCACGTCCTGGAACAGCTCCGTCTTGCGCAGCGTCACCAGCCCCAGGTCGCACGCCGCGTAATACTCGCGCACGCGCTCCTTCGGCTGCTGGCCGATGAACTGCACGTTCTCCAGGCCCAGCGAGGCCGCCTGCTCCTGCACCCGCCGCTTCTCCGCCCCCTCGCCGACGAACACGAACCGGATGTCGCGCCGGTCACGCAGCCGCGCCGCCGCCTCGACCACCGCGTGCAGCGCGTGCGCCATGCCGTGCGTGCCCAGGTACATCACGACGAAGTCATCGCCCCAGCCATGCTCGCGCCGCACGGCGTTGTCCCGCGGGCCCGGCTCGAACACGGCCATGTCAATGCCGTTGGGGATCACCGTCATGCGCTCGGCCGCGATGCCGTAGCGTTTGGTGATCTGCTCGCGGTAGCCTTCGCCGACGGTGACGATGGCGTCGGCGTGGTGGTAGAGGTAGCGCGCCACGCCGCGGAGGCGGCGGATGATGAAGTTCTCCTTCATCGCGTCCACCGCCATGATCGACTCCGGCCAAAGGTCGCGCACCTCCAGCACGAACGGCACACGCTTGAGCCGCGCCAGCACGTACCCGGCCACGGCAGTGAGCAGTTGCGGTGAGGTGGCGATGAGCACGTCCGCCCGCGGCAGGCGAAACAGCCCCACCACGATCGCCGAGATCATGAACGACGCGTAGCTGGCCATCCGCTTGACCGTGCCCTCGTTCGGGCTCGCCCAGACGTAGCTGCGCACCACGTCGATGCCGTCGAGCGACTCGCGCCGCGTGAGCTTGCCCCGGTCGCCCGGCTGCTTCACCCCCGTCGGGTGATGGGCAAAGCCCGTCAGCACGGTCACGCGATGACCCTGTCCCGTCCACGCCCGCGCCAGCTCCGAGACCCGCGCCGCCGGAGCCCCGATCTCGGGAGGGAAATACTGAGAGACGTAGATGATCCGCATCGCTGGCCACAATCGTAAGTTAAAACCTCCCGCCGCGCCGCCCGGCTCCCCTGCAGCGGCTGGGGCGGGTGTGCCGGGTGCCACACAGCACGCCGAAGGCTGCTGTGTGCGAGGTGCCGCACCCCGCCGCGACACACAGCACGCTCCGGAATGCTGTGGGCCACCCTTCGTCGGCCGCGAGACCCGCCCGCGCCTACCGACCGTGCAGCCTCATCCTGACGTTGATCGACAACCGCCCGCTGTAGCTCCACACCAGCCGCTGCGTCGCCACCTCGCACCCGAACGCCGGATGCCACGGCCGGGCCTCGACCGCATGCGTGATCGGCCGATCCGCCTCCAACGCCACCGCCACCCGCACCGGCCCCCGCTGGAGCACCCACCCCCGCTCCACGCGCTCCGCACGCCAGTGCGGATGCAGCAGCAGCCCGCCCGACACCTCGTGCTCCCGCCCGCCCGTGACCTCGTCCTCTATCGTCAGCTCGCCCGGCTCCACCACGCGCACGCGCCGCCGATGCGTTGGCTTGCCCCGCAGGTGGCGATAACCATCATGACGCGCCGACGCCTCCAGGCCCGTCGCGCTCAGCGCCACCTGCACGTCGCCCGGCCGCGCCCGCCGGCCCACCCGGAAGATGTGCCACACCTCGCTCGAGTCCGTCCCGTCAATCACCACCGT
The DNA here is from genome assembly GCA_007125385.1 of Phycisphaeraceae bacterium. GTDB lineage: Bacteria > Planctomycetota > Phycisphaerae > Phycisphaerales > Phycisphaeraceae > SKPT01. Next base: position 5,992 of record SLDI01000461.1, read on the forward strand.
GTTGTGCGCCGCCGTCGAGCGGTCGTAGCGTCGCGTCGCGTCCAGGTCGTAGCTGCCCGTGCCGGGGTCGACGATCAGACGCTCGCCGCCGTACGACGCCTCCAGCGTCAGCGTGTCCGCGTGCCCGTGGCCCGGCTGGTGGTCCGGCCCGATCGGGGCCGCGTCGAAGAACACCGACCACGTCCGCCCATGCCAGACGATGTACCCGCTGTCTTCGAAGTGCCGGCCGGCAGGGGGGGCAACCTTCGCGCCATGGGTGCCACTGACAAGGCCGTCCGCGGCCTTGTCAGTGTCCGCGCCGCCCCCCGCCGACGCCTCCCGCCCGCCAACCGCCAGCACTTCGTCGGGACACAGCGCCCCCGTCTCGTTGGCGTCGTTGAGCAGCGGGTAGTGGCCGGAAGGATGCCGCATCCATGCCAGCCAATCGCGCATCCGCTCATACGCCGCGGCCAGCTCCTGCCGCAGCCGCTCGTCGGTGACCAGCCGCGCCAGGCTGTGCACGTCCTGCATGGCTTGCACGTGGTACATCGGGCTGCGCTCGTAGTGCCCGCCGTCGGCCAGGACCTGCTC
>SLDI01000195.1:0-20708 GCA_007125385.1 Phycisphaeraceae bacterium
GCGCCCAGGCCAGCCCCTTCCAGATCAGCGGCGTGGATGTCGACCGTGACGAATGGATGGAGCATCACGGTGACGAGCAAAGCATCTTCGCCGATGAGGATATTTTCCGCGATCCCGAGCGTTTCGACTTCACGATCGTCAACGAGGAGCTGGCCCGGGAGGTCGGTTTCGAGCCCGATGCCATGCGCCTGGACTGGCAAGAGTATTACGTGCAGGACCAGGCCGACGTGGCGCGGGACCGCGGCGCGCTGTCGTTCACGCCCATTGCCCTGTCCGGCCACTTCAATCGGGCGCTCTCCCATGAGCACGCCAGCGAGGCGTACGGCGAATGGAGCGGCCAGGGCGGCAACGACATGAGCCGGTTGCCCACCGGCAGGCAGACCATCGATGGCATCGAATACGAGATCGGCCCGCCTGAGCGGGGGGCCGTGCTGCTGAACACCGACCGCGTCGAAGCCGATCTGCCCGAGGCCCTGAGCATCGAGGTGGGCAAGAGCGCCGAGCGGCTGTTCTTCCTTTACACGGGCGCGTGGGTTTCCGCCACGACCACGATCGACGGCGAGTCGGTGCGTCCGGCTGTGCCGGAGACGGCCCGGTTCATCATTCACTACGCCGACGGAACCCGCGAAACGCAGCCGATCGTCGTCGGCCGGCACGTGCTGGATTGGTGGAACGACCCGACCTGGCAGCAACACGCGGCGCTGAACGACAACGGCGTGGCGGTGGCGTGGCAGGGGCCAAACCAGCAGGTCGGCCAGGTCAGCGTGTTCGCCCTGGACTGGGAAAACCCGCACCCGGATCGAGAAATCAGCCGCATCGAACTGACCAACCGCGACGCCCCGATCGATTCAGCGTTCTTCCTGCTGGCGATCACGGCGGCGTCGGAGCCGGTGGACGATGACGACCCGCAGGTGCTGCGCTTCGACTTTGACGGTGATGTGGATGCGATCGGCCCCGGCGGCCGAACCATCGAGGTGCAGGGGATCAACCGCATGGCCTTCGACGCCGGGCGCTTTGTGCCCGGGCGCGGCTCGACGCGGGCGTTCGTGCCGCGGGCAAGCATGTACGTGCCGACCCCCGCCAGCTTCCCGCTGGCCGGCGAAGGCACGATCTCGCTCTGGCTCAAAGCCGATGACTGGCGCACCGAGCAGCGGCGGGACCGCCACCGCCGGCTCGACTACACGCGCGTGATGTGGCCCTTCGAGGGCCGCGGCCCCGGCGAGTGGCGCGTGCGGTTCGAGATCGACGAGCAGGACCTCGAAACGTTGTGGCTGGATGCGGCGCTGGCGGGGCTCGGCATGCGCGTCGACGTGTCCGAGCATGTCCAGCCCGACACCTGGTTCAACGTGCTCGTGACCTGGAGGCCGGCGCCGGACCAGCCCGGCCACACGCAGGCGAGCCTCTATCTCGACGGCCGGCGCGTCGAACAGACCGTCCACCCCGCCGTGCCCGATCGCATCGGCGAGCGGATTTTCGTCGGCGTGCCGAACAATGGCGGGCAGCCGTGGCGCGGGGCGATCGATCAAATCACCGTGCTGCGCCACGCGATGTCGCCCGAGGATGTCACCGCCTACGTGGACGGTCAGCCATGAGTGGGCGGACCGACTGGCTCAAGGACGCGCAATGGGGCGTGTTCTTCCATTACCTCGCCCAGCCCGCCAGCAGCCGCGAGCGCAGCCCCTTGACCGCCGAGCAGTGGAACGAGCAGGTCGACGCGTTCAACGTGCCCGGTTTCGTCGACCAGATCGCAGCCACGGGCGCCAACTACGTGGGCATCACGATCGGGCAGAACTCCGGCCATTTCTGCGCGCCCAACGCGACCTACGACGCGATTGTCGGCATCCGCCCGAGCAAGTGCAGCCGCCGCGACCTCATCGCCGAACTCGCCGCACCGCTGCGTGAGCGCGGCTTGAGGCTGTTGGCCTATCTGCCCAGCAACGCACCATGCAACGACCCGCAAGCGGTTGAGCGCCTGCAATGGCGCTGGGGGTTTGAAGGTGCCCCGCCCGGCGAGCACAGCCCCCGGCGCACGGGCGAGCGCCTGGCCGCTTTCCAACGCAAGTGGGAGGCCGTGGTGCGCGAGTGGGGCGAGCGTTGGGGCGATCTCGTCGCGGGTTGGTGGCTTGACGGCATCTATTTCGCCGACGAGATGTACCGCTTCGCCGACCCGCCGAACTTCCAGAGCTTTGCCGATGCGCTGCGTGCCGGCCATCCGCAGCGCATCGTGGCGTTCAACCCGGGCTGGGTCGAGCACAGCCCGGGCCGGAAGATGCTTTCGCTCACCGCGCACGAGGACTACACCGCCGGCGAGGTCGACAGCATGTTCCCGGTTTGCAAAGGGCGCTGGGTCGAATCTCCCGACGGCGGCAAGGCGCAGTGGCACGTGCTGGCTTACGCCGGGCAGTATTGGGGCCGCGGCGAACCGCGTTTTCCCGATGAGTTTCTCGTCGGCTACACGCGTCACGTCAATGAGCACGAAGGCGTCGTGACCTGGGACGTGCCCGTCAGCAAGACCGGCGAAATCCCCGCGGCGTTCATACGTCAGCTTCATCGCCTGGCCGAGGGCGATTCACGCCGAGGCGCTCGATGACGCCTGGCCCTCGATGCAACGCGGGAACCCGCCCAAGGCGATCAGTTCCTGCATGCGCTGGTAGTAGGCGTCCGGCAGCGTGCCATCCGGGCGCGGGGCGACGTTGATCAGATAGTTGCCCCCCCAACGCCGCACCTGGCCCAACCGCGGCAGCATCCAATCGAGTGAGCGGTAGCGCTCCCCGCCGCGGTGGGCGTAGCCCCAGCCGCACTCCGGCCAGATCTCGCACAGCTCCCACCAACCCGCGAGCGCCGCCTCGGGCATCTTGCACTCGGCGGTCTTGTAGTCGCCGTAGCCATGCATGCGGGGATTGATGACGATGGCGGGGTTGTAGCGCCGGATCTCGTCGATGCTCATGACCGGCGGACCGCCGTCGAACCAGAGCAGGTCCACGGGGTGATAGCGCGTCAGCAACTCGATGATCTGGGCGCGCACGTAGGCGCGATAGCGCTCCTGCCAACCCTCGGGCTCCGGCGCCACGGTGCATGGCTGAAGGTCCAGGCCAAGTGCCGGCCCGCGGTAGTTGAAGGACATGTGGTGGCGGTTCCAGTACCAGTCCGGCGGCGAGTAATAGAGCCCCACCTTCAACCCATGCCGTCGGCAAGCGTCGACGAAGGGGCGGACCAGGTCGTGGCCGTCCATGTGCGTGCGCGTGCCGAAGCCGCCCTGCTCGCTGGGCCACATCGCGTAGCCGTCGTGGTGCCGCGTGGTCATCACCGCGTAGCGGAAGCCCGCCGCGGCCGCGGGCGCGAGCCAGGCGTCCGGGTCATAACGCTGCGGGGCGAATCGCTCGGCGAGCGGGAAGTACGCCGCCGGCGGAATCGTGTTCCCGCCCCAGGGCTTGTTCGCGATCATGCCCCAGGAAAGGTCAATGTCGCCGTGGACGCAGGAGATCCCCCAGTGGACGAACAGGCCGAGCCCCGCCGAGGCGAACCACTGGGCATCGGCGTGGGCGGTGGGCTCGAAACGGTCCCGTTCCTGCTCGATGCCCAGCATCGCGTGCTGAGCGTCCGCAGCGGCCGAGGGGTCGCTCGCGTTCATGGTGCGTCTCCTTGTCGTACGCGTTGCAAATGATTGCGGCGCCTTGCGGGTGCCACTGGCAAGCTGTGTTGGGTGCCACACAGCATCCCGACAGGCTGCTGTGTGCGAACGTCAAGGGTGTTCCGCACACAGCAGCCGAAGTCCTCCAGTAACACCCAATGCCGTGAGCTTTCTCGTGGCGGCGCTGATGTAGGGTGGGTAGAGCAAAGCGAAACCCACCGCGAACGTCGTAGATCTTCGACAAACCTGGTGGGTTTCGCTTCGCTCTACCCACCCTACAACGAAAGCTCACGGCGTCCACGGTGCGCTCAAAGCGCCCACAGCACGGCGGCAAAGAAGCCGGGCCCCGGCGGGTCGAGCGGCACCGCGGCACCGGGCAACACGCTATGCGGCACGGCCGTGACCCACCGCCCCTGCGCGATGTGCAGCCAGTGCAGCAGAAGCCGGCCGGTGCTCGCCGAGCAATCCAGCCGGACCCGCCCACCGTCAAACACGCACACCGCGTAGGCCCGGCCCGGGTCGGCGAGGCAGAAGGCGCCGTTGTCGGCATGGCCGCTGAGCAGCTCGGGCGCCGGCACACACGTGAAAATGTCGAGCTGGTCCGTCAGCAGACGCATGCTGCGGATGTGGGCCTGCGCCGCGGGCCCCAGGCCCTGGCCACTGGGCGGCCGATGGAAGCGAACCGCGGCCAGCCCGGCGAAAACGTTGCGCCAGAACCGCTGCTGGCCCTGCCGCTCATCGCCGAACGGGTACCAGCCCGACGTTCCACCGTAGATCTTCACGCAGTTGATCGGCCGCGGCGTGCCGGATCGCTCCACGGCCCGGCGGACCCACAGCGCCGTCTCGTAGTGCGTCTGCCCGTACTGCATGTTGTGGTTCGACATGTCCACGAACGAGTAGTGCTCGGGCGCGGCCAGGGTGTTGGCGAGCTTCGCCCGATCAAGATAGGGGTGATCGCGGGGGTCCTGGAGCACCGCGCCGGGCACCTCGCCGTCGGAAGGGTCCATGTTGTCCCACATCTCCGTCGTCTCGACGTTCACGCCCTTCTCACGGGCGCGACGCTTGACGTGCTCGGCCCAGTGGGCGCCCCAGGCCGGGTCGGCGCAGGTCTCGTTGTCCATGCAGTAGAGCACGTGCCCGAACGCGAGGCTGTAGCTGAGCATCTTGTCGACGAAGGCTTCCTGGTAGCGCCGTACCAGCGCCAGGTCCTTGATCGCCGGGACGGTGTCGAACAGCGGCTGGGTCCATGCCGAGGCGTGCTTGTCGACCACCTCGGGCAGGCCCGAGGCCTCTGCGGTCCAGGTGACGTTGTTCCGGGGATTGAGGGGGTTGTGCGCCCACCGCCCGGAGTGGTGGTCGTGAGGGTCGAAGATTTCGATCTGGACGATGATGTCGCGCGCTGCGGTCAATTCGAGGAAGCGGCGGAAGCGATGCCAGTACTCGGGCTGCCACTGATCCAGGTCGTACAGACCGGTCTCGGGGTCGCGCGCCCACGGCCAGACGTTGCCGGGATCACGGCTGCTCATCGTTCCGCGAACGAAGTTGCCGCCGACCGACCGGAGCAGGTCAAGGTGCGCCTCCAGGTCGGGGATCTGGAAGAGATTGTCCTCGACGGACCCGCCCAGAAGCATGACGGGTTGGCCCTTGTATTGCCAGTAGTGGCGATTGCCGGCGAACGGTTGGATGCGGTCGCGGTCGTCGTTGTACGGCCCCATGCGTGGCTCCGGCGGGTACATGACAGGGAGGAAGCCTCGGCCCGCGGGACACGTCGCACGCGGCGGGGCCTTCGCGGAAACTACGCCGGGGCGGCCGTGCTCTGCGCCTCGTGGAGGGTCATGGGTATAGCCAGCGACGGCTGCAGACGCCGCGGCGCCTTGATCTTCTTCAGCAGCATCCGGACAGCCTCGCAACCGAGCTCGTGCTCGGGCAAGCGCATCGTCGTCAGGCCCATCGCGATACTGGAGAAGGGCGGATCGTCCTCGAACGAGACGATCGACAGATCTTCGGGAATCCGCAATCCCAGCCGATGAGCCGCGCGGTAGATGGACAGGGCGTCGGGAATCCAGTACGTGACGATGGCCGTGGGCCGGGCGTCGCGCTTCAGGTAATCCTCGAAAAACGCGGCACGCTCCTCCGGGGGCACAACGTGTTCCGAGCGAATCATCTGCGGCTTGAGCCCGGCGGTCATCATGGCCTGGCGGTACCCTTGTTGCCGTTGCCCCACGCTGTAATGCGCCATCCACTCGGGCAGCTTCGAGCCCGGCTGGTAGTAGGCGATCCGCCTGTGCCCGAGGTCGATCAGGTGCCGCGTCAGGCGGACACCGGCGTCACGGTCATCGGGCCAGACCGCGTCATGTTCGTGCATGGAGTTGATCCACACGGCCGGGATCCCGTGGCGGTCGATCAACTCCCCGAGCTGGGCGGGCAGGCCCCGGATCAGTCCGATGATCAGGCCATCGACCATCAGCTCCCTGAGCATGCGCGGCACGTACTGCTCGTCCGTCAGGTGTTCCTCGGACAATGCGCTGAGCGAGAGGCTGTAGCCATGCGACATCAGCACCTCGTTGATGCCGCTGAGACGGGCCGGCGGCAACTGGTTGCGCAGCGGATCGGTGCTCTGAATCAGCCCCACGGCGTTGAAGCGCCCCTTGAGCATGGCCCAGGCGGCGTGGTTGCGGCGATAGCCCATCTCCTCGGCGACCTGCCGGATCCGCTCCGCCCGCCGCGCGGCGGCGCCCGGCCGGCCTTTGAGCTGGCCGTTGAGCACACGGGACACGGTCATCACCGACGTCCCGACGCGCTCGGCAATGGCCTCAAGGGTGACCGGCTTGTTCTCCTCGGAGGGGGGCATGACGCGCGCCAAGTGAACTGTTAAGGTTAGCCAAGCAATGTACCACCCGCAGGTGCCGGGTGTCAACCGGTGCCGCGCGGCGGCACGCAAGCAGACCGGCCGCGACACGGGCTCGGCAGCGTGGCGCGCCCCGTGACAGGTATCGGCGTGCCGGGGCGTTGGCTCCAGCGCCCGCCCGGCGCGCCGAAACAGGTTTGACCACCCCGGCGGTCACCGGTGAGTTTGGTAGCGTTACCGTCTAAGGACCGCCCGCTCCTATCGGCTCGGCCACGTCAACCCCCGCCGCCGGAATGCCCCCTCTCTCGCCTGCATGCACGACCGCGGCCGCCGCGCCGACGCTCAAACGCCAAGGAACCCGCCATGGATGGATCGAGCCCAACGGCAGTACCACCACGGCAAACGCTGGGCCAGGTCATCGCGGAGGTGACCGACGCGTTCGTGCCACCGGCCGACGCCGCCGAGCGCCGGGTACTGAGCGAATCGCCAGACCAGCCCGACGGCCGTCAACTGGCGAGCCTGCTGCTGACCGAACTGGCGCGCACCGGCCCGATCGACGAGCCACTGGCCGAGCAGGAGCTGGCTCGCACCGCCACGCACCACGCTCCGGCCGCCGAGCAACTCCTCGAGCACCGCGTCGAGCTGCTCGGCGGGTATGGCCCGCAGGCGATCGGCGATCCAATCGACTGGTTCCACGCCCCGGGCAAGGACCTGCAATGGCCGACGCATCTCTCGCGCCACCGCTGGTTGATGCCGCTGGGCTGGATGTACCGCGCCACGGGCGAGGCGGTTTACGCCCAGAAGGTGATCCAGGTGTTGCTGGACTGGGTCGAGCGCTGCCCGCTCGATAGCGACGCCCTGGAACAGCGGGCCGGCGACTGGAGCCGGCGCTGGGCCGATCAGCCCGGCGAGCCGACGTTGCGCGAGGCCCATTTTCCCGGCTACGCCGATGGACCGTGGACGGCGCTGTCGGCGCACGCGCGGTGCGAGGTATGGACCGAGTTGCTGGCGCTGCTTCATGATGCTCCGGCAATGACGAACCAGACTTTGGCGCTGATCATCCGCAGCCTGCTCCGCGACCATTGGCCGCTGATGCTCCAGTACCCGCGGCAGATGAACCAGTACCTGGGAATCGCTTGCACGCTGGCGAAGATGGGCATGTTCTATGGCCGACGCCTGCGCCCGGCGCAAAGGGCGGGCGAGGTGGGGTGGTCCCGGGCGCAAAAGTGGGCTTGCCGGGAGATCTACCCCGATGGATCCCTTGCCGAGTGCTCGCCCAACTACGGGCTGGGTTCGATGGAGAACCTCGCACGGCTTGTGGCGCTGGCGGAGCGGCGCCGGCAGCCGGTTGCGGCCGCGATCGACGAGCGCCTGCGCCTGGGCACGCGGTACATGGCGCTGGTCAGCACGCCCAAGGGGCGTTCGCCGCGCATCGCCAAGGGGGGGCAGTTGATCCGCGATCGCCTGGCCGAGCTCAACGGCCGCTACGGCGACGAGCAGGTGCGCTTCGTCGCCTCAGCCTTCATCGCCGGGCGGGAGCCGCCGGCCCGGGCCCACGCTTTCAACTGGGCCGGCCACATCGTGATGCGCGACCGCTGGGATGAGGCGGCGACCTGGGTCTTCTTCGAGCCCGGCCCACGGGGCAGCGGACATCATGACGTCGCCTGCCTGAACGTGCTGGTCTACGCCGGCCACCAGTGGTTGCTCGCCGACCCGGGCTTCTACGCCTACGGCGGGGAGGGATGGGTTACCAGGCTCATGCGATATCTCAAGAGCAGTGCCGCGCACAACGTGGCGCTGGTCGATGAGCGGGGCCAGCGATCGACCCGCCCCGGCGACGGGGGGCCCAACACCCAGCCCGGGTCGTACGGCTTCGCCGATGACGGGCGCCTGGTTCAGGCCTGTGGCACGTACAACGCCGGCTTCGGGCCCGTCGAGGCTCCGCTGGACGTGACCCACGAGCGTCAGCTCGCCTACGACCGCCGCGCCAACACGTTAACGGTCACGGACACGTTCCACGGCACCGGCTCGCACCGGCTCGATCTGCACTGGCAACTGGCCCCCGGCGCCCGTGTGACGCTGGGTGATGGCGTGGCCCGGTTCGCGATTGGCGAGGTGGGTGCCGAGATGGCGTTCAGTCAGGATGGTCCCGTTTCGCTCGAGGTCTGCCGGGGATGGAAAGATCCTGTAAGGGGGTGGTATTCCGATAGTTACGGCCATCTGGAGCCGGCCCCGCTGCTGCGTGCGACGGTGCAGGGGACGTTGCCGCGTCAAATCCGGACGCAACTGCGGATCGGGCGATGAGAATGAGAAAAATTCCTGCGCAGCCCTTGTGCGCCCCCGACTCGATCGGTTAAAATCGCCGCTGTCCTGTTAGCGTTAGCGTTTGCGATGGTCACTTTTTGGGACGGTTTGGTCCGCTGGCCGGCTTTGCTTTCTGGCCGGCCGTTTGGGAGGGAGAAAAATGGTCCGATCGGGTCGTTTCCGCCTTCAGGTGGGAATCCTGGGCCTCGGTCTGGTGCTGGCTGGCGGGCTTCCCGCCGCGGTCGGTGCCAACGAGGTGTTCATTGGCGTCGGTCAGGACATCCAGAGCGTCGTCAACGCCAATCCGGCCGGCACGACCTACCGCCTGGAAGCGGGCATCCACCGCCTCCAGAGCATCCAGCCCAAGAGCGGCGACACGTTCATCGGCGACTACGGGGCCACGCTGCGGGGCTCGAAGGTGCTTGACCCGGCCCAGGCGCAACAGGCGGGCAGCCTCTTCTACTGGGACGGCCAGAGCCATCGCACCGCCAGCCCCATCACATGGGGCGAAATCGCCCAGGAAGGCCACGAGCGCGAGGTCTTTTTCGGCAACGAGCTGTTTCTTGATGGGCAGCGCTATCGCCACGTCAACGAGTTCTCGCAGGTCAACCAGCCCGGCACGTGGTACTTCGATTACGACAACGATCGCATTTACATGTACGGCAATCCCGCCGGCCGGACGGTCGAGACCAGCGTGTCCACCCGCGCCTTCGACCTGGGCAACACCGAGGGCGTGACGATTGAGAACCTCTACATCCAGCAATACGCCAATCGCGCCCGCCCCGAACAGGGCGCTTTGCATACGGCCGATTCGGTGGGGGCGACCTTCCGCCACGTCGAGTTGTCCTACAACCACGCCGGCGGGCTTCAGGTCGGGCGGAACATGACAGTTGAGAACTCGCGTTTCGCCTACAACGGGCAGATCGGGGTCAGTGGCTCAGCCAGTAGCACCCCGGTGTATTTCCGCAACAACGAAGTCGCCTACAACATGCAGCTCGGGTACAACCCGGGCTGGGAGGGCGGCGCCACCAAGTTCGTCCGCTCCGTCAACGGCGTGTACGAGAACAATTGGATCCACAACAACAACGGCTTCGCCTTCTGGTGGGACATCGGCAACGAAGGCGACATCATCCGTTCCAACCTCGTCGAGGGCGATACCCAGAGCCGCGGAATCTTCTACGAGATCAGCGGCAACCCGGACAATCCGACGCAGATTTACTGGAACATCGTCCGCAACACCGACGACTCGGGCATTCACATCAGCAACTCCACCGCCGTGGAGATCTTTGAAAACGCCGTCTGGGGCAGCCCGTCGGCAATCGTCGCCTCGGAGAACAACCGCTCGCCGCATCTGAACCTGCTGGAGATCCGCGACAACGAGCTGGCTGGGATATTCAGCCAGATCCGGCTGTTCGGCTCCGTAGGCGATGGCTTCCGCGTCGAGGAAATCGACGGCAACCGATATCTCTTCGGCGCCAACGACTTCTGGTGGTTCGGCGATCGCCACGGCAGCTCGATTGATTTTCAGCAATGGGTGGCTCACGGCAACGATCTGAACGGGGTGTTCCTGGCCAGCGGCGATCTGCCGCAGTTGCCGGGGCACGCCACGCCTTTCACGTTTTCCCACTACGGCCCGATCCCTGAGCCGACGAGCCTGGGCCTGCTCGGTGCGGGCGGGCTGTTCTTGATGATGCGGCGGCAGCGTGGCCGGTGCCTCGAACGGTTGCGTGCCGGTGGTTGAATCACGGCGCCGGCCCGCGAGGGCAGGTCGGCGATCTTGTCGGGTTCACGTTTTCCCCTTTCTTGCAGAAGGAGATTGGTCATGTTGAGACGCATTGGAATGTTTGCAACGGTGGTGGCGGTGACGGGGCTGGCGTTCGGCCAGGCCGCCGAGGCGTACACCGGGCCGGCGCCGGATCCCACGTCCGAGCTCACGCTCCTGTGGGAGGACTTCGAGAGCTACCAGCTCTACAACGGCTCGGAAAACGCCCCCGGCAGCGCGACGCTGGCGAGCCAGAGCTTCTGGCGGCCGCACCAGCAGTTTCAGGAGGGCGCCGTGTACGAGAATCCGGACCCGGCGAGCGGGCCCGGAACCCAGGCCCTGAGCGGGCGACAGTTCGAGGGCATGCGATCCGTGTGGGTGAACGTCAGCGTTGACGGCCGCCACGGCGAGGGCGAGGGGTTGGATTGGGCGCTGGCCGGCAACGAGACGATCGTGATCGACTTTTTCACGTACACCCCGCATTGGTGGGACGCGGGCGCGGTGAAGCTGATTTTCCCTGGCCACCCGTCGCAGATCGAATTCAAGGCCCAAAGCTTCAGTGGCGACTGGGATGCCCCCCCGTTCACGGTGCGCGATGGGGATCTGGACCACTACCGCAGCGTGGACCACACCCACGCGCTGAACCAGTGGGTTCAGAGGCGGGCGGTCGTCGACTTCACCGGTCACGGCGGCGAGGGCAGCGCATCGCTGTTCTATCGCACCGACGACACCGGGCAGTTCGGTGAGGATGTCGAGTGGATTGCCGTGGACGATCTTCAGGATCACAATCTCAACATCTCCTCGATATCAAGTTTCGGGGGGGACTACGAAGAGGCCTGGGCGTCGATGATCGACTTTCGTCTGCGCAATGATGGCACGGACAGCCGTTACTACAACAACATCCACGTGTGGCTGCTGGAGGACGACGACGTGCTCGTTGGCGACATGAACTTCGACGGTGTCGTCGACACCGGCGACGTGGCGGCGTTCGTGCTGGCGTTGACGAACCCGTCGGCCTATCAGGACCAGTACGAGGTTGACGAGGCGACGATGATCGCGGCGGGCGACGTCAACAGCGACGGGGTGTTCGACACCGGCGACGTGGCGCCGTTTGTGCAGTTGCTGGTCAGCGGGAACACGGCGAACGTGCCTGAGCCGGGCAGCCTGGCGCTGCTGGGCCTGGGGGGCCTGATCCTGCTTCGGCGCCGCCGGGCGGCGTGACCCGGGCGGGATGGGGCGGCGGCGGCGGGGCTTGGACGAGGCGTCCGGGCTCCGCCGCCTTTTTTCCCGGCGGCGTCATGCCAGGGGCGGGTCGGCATTTTTCCTGCCGCAGCACTTGCGGAGTTGGCCGGCCCGCCCGTATAATGTGAACGATAACATGTCGGGCTGTCGGGAATCTGCCATGACACAAGAGCGCGTTCGCGAGTTCGGTCAGCCGGTCACCCTGCAAACGGTCGCCGACCATGTCGGAACGTCGGTGATGACGGTGTCCCGGGCATTGAACGGTCAGCAGCGGGGCGTGCGGCGTAAGGCCAGCGCCCGCGCCGAGTTGATCCGGCAGACGGCGGAGAAGCTCGGGTATCGGCGGAACCTGGCGGCCAAGGCGATGGTGCGGGGACGGTTCAACGCGATCGGTCTGCTGCACAGCGCCGACGCCGACCGCAACCAGTTGCCGCCGGGGCGTTTGGCCGGGCTCAACGCCGTGCTGGGGCGCCGGGGGCGCAGCCTGGTGGTCAGCGCGTTGCCCGAGCGCAGCCTGGTTGATGAGCAGTTCGTGCCCAACATCCTCAGCGACCTGATGGTCGACGGCGTGATCGTGGGGGTGATCCGTGATACGCCGCGTCGTCTGGAGGAGTTGATCGAGAACTACCGTATCCCGGCGATCTGGGTCAACTCGGTACACGCACACGACAGTGTTTGCCCGGCGGACCACGACGCGGCGAAGCAACTGACGGAACATTTGCTGGCGCTGGGGCACCGGCGTATCGGGTTTTGCCGGGCGGACCCGGTGTCCGGCTCGCGGTTCGAGCAGCACTACAGCGTTCAGGCGCGCTGGGATGGCTACGTGCAGGCGATGCGTGAGGCTGGCCTGTCGCCGTGCAAGTTCCAGCCGGACAAGGATCGCCCCGCGGATCGCTGGCACCGCCACGTTGGCCGCTGGCTGGAGGGACCGGATCGTCCCACCGCGATGATCGCCTACTGGGAGCCCGCCGCGGCGGCGTTCATGCGTGCGGCGATGGCGCGGCGGATTGACGTGCCGCGCGAGTTGTCGATCGCCACTTTCCTCGACAACCCGACGACGACGGCGCGGGCGATCGGGCTGACGGGCATGGTCCTGCCGGAGCGGGAGATCGGCGAGGTCGCGGGGCGAATGATCCTGAAGAAGGCGGCCGCGCCCGAGGTACGGCGGGCGTCGGTCGAGATCGCGTTGCGCTTTCATCGCGGCGCGAGTTGTGTGCCGCCGGACGCTGGCCGCTGAGCGGGTTTCCGTCGCCTGGATGGGCTCGAAACCTCGGGGTTCGGGAGTTTCAGATCGTGCGTCATATTGCTCAGCTCGCCGTTGGATCCTTTTTGGCGGATGTGGGAACGCTCCCACTTTCTACTCGCGACGTTCGTCGTCGCCGGGATTGTCGTCCGAATTCACCTCCGGCTGTGGTATCATCGAAAGGAGTGTCCTCATGGCTCGCAAGCGGCACGCGTTCACGCTCATCGAACTGCTCGTGGTGATCTCGATCATCGCGCTGCTCATCGCGATCCTCCTTCCGGCGCTGGCGCGAGCCCGTGACTCGGCGCGGGCCACGCAATGCCTGTCGAACATGCGCCAGGTGGGCCTGGGGCTGCACATGTTCGCGGATGAGCATCGAAACCTGTTGCCCAAGGCGGAGTCTGACCAATACAACGATGCGGGGGACACCTGGTGGCCCAACCCGGCGCGATACTGGGTGGACAACCTGCTCAACGGCAACTACATCGGTGAGAGCCGCCTGGGGATCAACTCCTACCCCGGCGGGTCGGGCGCGGTGGCGGTCTCCTCGCTGCGGGAGGACAGCGTTTTCGGCTGCCCCTCGGCGGAGCTGCCCGAGCAGCACGCGACGTCTGGCTGGTGGTATCCGCGCGACGGCACGCGGCGTCACTCTTCGATGACCTACGGGCTGCGCGGCCTGGGCAGCTCGGGCTTCGAGGGTGAGAAGGACCGCAACGGGCAGCCGCAGCTCGACACGTTGCGTCGGGACGTGCCGTTCATGGTCGACTCCTGGAACATTGCGTCCACGCCGCGGGAGTTCCACTACTTCCGCCTGACGATCGGCATCTGGCCGCAGGGCTACATGCATCGGCGGCACAGCAACACCGCCAACGCGTGGTTCCCCGATGGCAGTGCGACGCGGATGAGCGAAGATGCGATCCGGAATCTGCCGGACGAGAACGGGCCGGTGCACTCGTTCCCGTTCCCGTGGATGTGAGGCGGATACCGGGCGGGTGCGGCAGGATCGGCCAAGGTCGGTGCGCGTGCGAGCGGGGCGGTGGTATGCTGATACCATGGAGGTGATGATCGCCTGCGTTCACGCCACGTCCCGGGCCATGGCTGCGGCCGCGCAAATGCTGGCCGAGCGTCCCGGGCTTGAGCACAAGGACATCCTTGAGCCGACGCTGCTTGAATATGCTGAGTTGGGACAGCGTGGGCGGGAGGTCTTTCGCAAGGCGTTGGTCGAGGCGGCGGTCCTTGAGCCGGATCTGATCCTGACGACGTGCTCGATGTACACGCAGTACCTGCCGGCGCTGCGCCAGGAGTTTTCCAGACCGGTGCTTGGCATCGACGAGCCGATGATCGAGGTGGCGGCCCAGCGCGGCGGGCGGCTGGCGCTGGTGGGCTCGATTCGCAACGCCATTGAATTCACGGGGCGGCTGGTTCGCGATCGGGCGGAGGCGCTGGGTCGATCGGTGCGGATCGACCATGCCCTGCTCGTGCCCCGCAATGCCGGGGAGGAAGGCCCCGAGGCCGACGATGCCGCGGCCCGCATCACCCGCCTGGCCGCCGACGTGGACACGGTTCTGATTGTCCAGTTATCACTGAGCAGTCTCCGGGCGCGGTTACAGCGCCAGGATGTGCGCGAGCGTACCTTCACCAGCGCGGAGACGGTGATGCAACGCCTGGATGAGATGCTCGGTCAGCAGCGGGGGTGACGGGAGCAGCCCGTCCGCATGACGTTCCGTCCCCGGCAACCTGTCGGGCTGCTGTGTGGGGGGCGTGGATGTCCGCAGCACACAGCGCCCTTCGGGATGCCATGTGGCACCCGCCAAGAGCGGCAATCATCTGCAGGGCGTATCAGCCCTGGATTGCGGGCTTCGCGCGAGAACTTACTCCGAGGACGGGCGGCGTTCGCGACACGCATGAGAATGACACGCGGTCCGTTGCGATTCGCGGCGTCCGGCGATGGGCTCATGGATGGCAAATCACCAGGGGCTCATCTCCCGGGCACGGTCTCGGGCCCGGGCTCAACAACCGAGCTGCGTGCCTGGAGGCGCGCGGCACCCACCGTTCATCGTCCGGTGCGCGGACGAGGTCGCCGCGTTCTTGAACCATGTAGGCCTGGTCGGCCTGGTCGAGCTCCTCGAGCGAGCGGCCGCTGGCGCGGAGGTCGAGCATTCGGTCGCTGTAGCGTTGGAAGTAGGCGATGAACGCGGGCGTTTGCTCGAGTTCTCGCCAGTTCAGGCCGACGAGCTCGTCTTTGGGTGGGCATTGGCCGCAGGCGTAGACGTAGGCGCGCACGCCCGCTCGCTCGCCGGAGGGCCCGATGATGGGCGGGTCCTGCGCGGTCTTGCCGACGAATATCTCGTCGGACTCCAGGTCGTAGAAGTAGGCGTTTTCGACGCCGGTGCCACTCTGGCCGACGGTCGTCCACACCAGGATGCCGAGGGTCGCGCAAATGACCACGACGACGCCGGCGGTGGCCGCCGTCTGGTATTCGTTGATGAGATCCCTGATCGTCATTGGTGATCTGCCTTGTGGGGTTGGGGGCTCACAGGCGGCCCATGTTGTGACGTTCGGTCCTGACCGCAGGGCGGCTGGGTTGTCGCGGCTCCGGGCGACCAGGCCTGCTCGGCGCCGCCGTGAGCGGTGAAGTTGGGCCTGCCTGCGGCGGGCAATCCGCGGCGCCCGGAGGCTGACGGCAGCGTTGGAGCCCGCGACGTCGCATGCTC
This sequence comes from Phycisphaeraceae bacterium, assembly GCA_007125385.1. Classification (GTDB taxonomy): domain Bacteria; phylum Planctomycetota; class Phycisphaerae; order Phycisphaerales; family Phycisphaeraceae; genus SKPT01. The sequence continues at coordinate 15,745 of SLDI01000195.1, forward strand.
AGTTGTCCGTTTCTGGAAAGGGGGCGTCGCGGGCAGAGGGCCGCGGCGGCGCCCGACGACCGTCATGTGTTATCGATATCACATTGTAATGGGATGTTCGCGTTCGCTCAAGCGGCAGCCGTCGCACAGGCTGACCGGGGTCGCGCGGGCGATGTGAGGTCCGGCGGGATGCTGGAGGCCCCAGGGCATTGGCGAGAAGGGGCCCCACAGCCCGGCGGAGGCTGGTGGGTTCGACGCCAGGTGTGGTGCGGCCGCGCAAAGCATCCTTGCGGAAAATCATGTGTCGTATTTGCTAAGCACGTTAAAAAAATCGGGAGCTTCGGCTGTTGTCACAGCCAAAGCTCCCGCAGGAGTGGAGCTTAAAGTTGGTCAGGCGCGGCGACGGCGGAACATCATCGCGAGTCCGCCGAGCAGGACCAGGCCGGCGCTTGTGGGCTCGGGGATGACGCTGAGCTCGGCGAGGTAGATGTTCTGGGCGGCGTCGGTCCGGAGTCGCATGCCGTTGAGGCTGGCCATGAAGGCCTGGCGGTCTTCGGCCGTGTTGCCCTCGGCGAGGAACTCGTCGACGCGAAGGCTGATGTTCTGGAGGTCGTCGGCGGCGATCCACTCCACGCTGTCGTCGAAGAGGCCAGCTTCATCGGTGCGATAGTACAACGAATGCGCACCGACGAAGTCGTTGGCGGCGAGGTCGACGACCCAGCGGGCCTGGACCCATTCGCCGGTGGAGATGCGGTGCGACTCGCTTTGCACGGCGCTGTCGGGCAACTGGGGGAAGGTCCGCAGGCGCCAGAACGCGCCGTCGGCATCATCGCCGCCGCCACCGGTGACCGAGATGAAGTTGCCTCCCCAGGCGAGCTTGACCTGGAACGGGACGTTCCACGGGGTGAACTTCATGAACTCGACGATCAGGGTTTCGTCGCCGGCGAGTCCCCAATCCACGCCTTTGGTCAGGTGGACCTGGTCGGCAGCGGTGCCGGGACGACCGCCAAGGACGTTGCCGGCGATGGCGCCCTGGGGCTGCGGGTTGGCATGGACGCCGCTTTCCTTGTTGCTGATCGAGCTCCAGTCGGACTGCTCGGTGAAGCTCGGGCCGAGCTCCGCCGGGTCGTAGAGGTCATATCCTGAAAAGTCCTCGAAGAACAGGAAACCTGAAGCCGGCGTTTCGGCCATGAACGTCATGCCGGCGATCGCGAGCCCTGCCGTCAGAACGGAAAATCGTTTGCGAAACATCTCGAGCCCTCCAAGAGAAAGGTGATTCACCGGAAGGCCTACGTCGGCCAGCCGGAGTAAGGACGATGATTCAGGTGACCGGGGCAGTGTGGGGCGTGAGCCCTTTGAGTGGGGTCCGCAGGCCGGTGATCAGCACGAATGTGCGGCGGTCGGAGCGGGGAGCGATGACCAGCCCCGCGAGGTGCGCCGCGTGATGCCAGAAATGGCGGGCCATCGTGTATTTCTTTCTCTCCTGATCCCTGTTCGACCATGAACACCCCGTGATCAGCCGAAGGCGGCGGCCGGCCTCCGGCAACGGAATGGTAACGGTACCAACACTGTCTCCAAGATACCATCGGCAGGCGGCTTGTCAAGGGAGTAGTCGGCCAAATTCGTGCTGTTTGTGGCCAGGTGGCGGGGATTTCCGGGCGGGTTGCCGGTTGGTATGGTGAATGGGCCGGCGCGAGCGCGGGGGGCTGGGGGGGCCGTGGGGCCACGACCAGGAGCAGGCTTTGAGCGATTCATCGCCAGCCCATCATGAGCCGGGAGGTGACGGGGGCGTCTATCTGGGGCTGGACGTTGGTGGGACGAAGTGCGGTGCTGTGGTGGGCCGGGCATCGGGCGAACTGCTTGAACGGGTGCACTGGGCGACGGAGGCTGGGCGGGGGCCCGAGGCGGTGATCGGGGAACTGGTTTGTCAGGGTCGGGCGCTGTGTGCGCGTTTCGGGCCGATCCGGAGGGTGGGAGTGGCCATTGGCGGGCCGCTCGACGCGCGGACGGGGGTGATCCAGTGCCCTCCGCACCTGCCGGGCTGGGAACGGATCGCCTTGGCCGAGCGTCTGCGTGAGGCGTTTGAGGTTCCGGTGCGGGTGGAGCATGATGCGGCGGCGTGCGCGTTGGCGGAGTGGAGGTGGGGAGCCGGTCGGGGCTGCGCGAGTCTGGCGTACCTGACGTGCGGGACCGGGTTCGGCGTGGGTTTGGTTTTGCAGGGGCGGGCTTATTATGGTGCGGATGGTCAGCCGCCGGACATTGGTGTGTGGCCGCTGGTCGCCGCCGGCCCGATGGCCCGCGGCCGGGCCGGCAGCGCTGAGGCGATGTGCTCGGGCAGCGGTCTGCCGGCATTGGCGTCGTGGTGCGTGCCGGAACGCTGGGGTGAGCAGGGCCCGACGCCGCAGCGGCTCGCGGCACTTCTGGCCGACGGTGACGCCGACGCCGAGGCGGTTGTGCAGGCGAACGCGGCGGCCACGGGTCAGGTGGCGGCGCGTCTGGAGGAGTTGTTGCACCCGGAGCGAATTCTGCTCGGGAGTCTGGCGCGGCATTTCGGTCCGGCGTGGGTGGGCTGGGTTCAGGCGAGTTTTCAGCGCCAGGTGCACCGCGAGGCGTTTAGCGGCTGCGAGGTTGTGCAGGCGGGTTTGGGCGATCGGCTTCAGGATCTTTCCGCCCTGGTGGCGGCGACGTCCTGTCCGCCGGGCACGAGCGACCCCCAGGGGGTGTCTTGACCATGACGACGACGGTTCACGTAATCGCCAACGCGCACCTGGATCCGGTGTGGCTGTGGCCCTGGCAGGAAGGGCTGGACAATCTGCTGGCGACGTGCCGCAGTGCGTGTGACCGGCTCGATGCGCATGGCGATTTGATTTTTACGCAAGGGGAGGCGTGGGCGTATGACCAGATCGAGCGGATCGACCCTGTGCTGTTCGGGCGCATCCGCGAGCACATCGACGCGGGGCGGTGGGCGATCGTCGGTGGATGGTGGGTTCAGCCGGACTGCAACCTGCCCAGCGGTTTTGCGCTGGAGCGGCAGATTGAGTTGGGCAAGGCGTGGTTTCTGGACCGTTTCGGCTGGTTTCCGCGGACGGGTTACAACATTGACTCGTTCGGTCACGCCGCGAGCCTGCCTGAGATCATGGTTGCTGCTGGCCAGGATCGGTACGTGATGATGCGTCCGGGGGATCATGAGCTTCGCCTGCCGGGGCGGGTATTTCGCTGGCGGGGCCGGGCGGATGGGGCGGAGGTGACGGTCTTCCGGATCGGGGGCGGTTATGCGACGATGGGGGAGATCACGCGAGGTCATGTGGAGGCGAGTCTTCGCGGTTTGCCGGAGGGGATTGAGCACACGATGTGCTTCATCGGGGTGGGCGATCATGGCGGCGGGCCGAGTGAGACGCAGATCCAGTGGGTTCGTGACCACGCGGAGGCGGTTGACGGTGCGCGTCTGGTGTTTTCCAGCGTGGACCGGTTTTTCGAGGCTACTGCTGATCGGTTGGAGAGTCTGCCGCTGGTTACGGGCGAGCTTCAGCCGCACGCGGTCGGTTGCTACAGCGTGCATCGGCCGGTGAAGCTCGGCGTGCGGCGGGCGGAGCATCGGCTGGAGCAGGCAAGGATTGGCCAAGGTCTCGATCCGGCGCCGGAGGCGGACACGGTGCGGCGCCTGGAGCAGGCGTGGCGGCGGGTCTGCTTTCACCATTTTCATGACACGCTTGGCGGGACGTGCCTGCCCTCGGCGTTCAGGCAGGTTGAGGCCCAGCTCGGCGAAGCACTGGCCACCGGGGACGAGCTGCTGCATCATGGTTTTCGTCGCTGGCTGGCGGCGTTGCCGCCGGACGGGCGTCAGCGCATTGCGCTGTACAACGCGTCAGACCAGCCGTTCGCGGGCTACGTGAGCTTCGATCCCTGGTTGGAACGTCGTCGCTGGCAGGCGGGTTGGCGGTTGCTTGACGAGCAGGACGAGTCTGTGGCTTATCAGACGATGGCGCCGGAGGCCGTCGTGTCGGCGGGTCTGATCACGCGGGTGCTGTTTCACCAGCGACTCGCGCCCGGGGCGACGCGCGTGCTGCGTATCGACATGGCGTCGGACGAGGAGGCGTCGTCGATGGGGCGGGTGGAGGTTTGCGGCGATCGCCTGAGCAACGATCGGCGTGTTGCCGTCGACCTGGGGTTGCCGGGTTCGATGCGCCTGGACGGGCGGGCGCATGCTTTGCCACATCTGGGGCTCATCAAGGACGACACCGACACGTGGTCACATGGCATCGACCGGTACGCTGAAGGTCCGGTGATCTCGCCGCACTGGCACAAGCCTGCGGCGCTGGACACCGGTCCGCTGATGGCGAGTCTGCTCCAGCAGGGGCAGGTGGGCGTAAGCCCGCTGCTGAGCGAGTTCCGCGTTTATGGGGGCGAGCCCTGGGTGGAGTGGCGTCTGCGCGTGACGTGGGTGCAGCGTCACCAGGTGCTCAAGCTTGTCTGGTCGCCGTCGGCGCGCATCACATCGCGGATTGATGGCATCCCGGGCGGGCACTTGAAGCGGGAGCTTGACGGCGTGGAGCGGCCGTTGCGAGACTGGACGCTGCTGGAGTTAGTGGACGGTCAGCGTCTGGGCATCATTTGTCCGGAGATTTTCGGCGTGGATGTGACCCCTTTCCGGGTTCGGCTGACGCTGCTGCGTAGCCCGATGCTGGCGCACCACGAGGGTGGGGTGCCGGAGTTCGGCCGCGGGGTTCCGGCGGACCAGGGTTTGCACGAACTGCACGTGCGTTTCGTGGGTGATGACGGGCTTGAACCTGCTGCGCTCGATCAGCAGGCATGGGGCCTGCATCGCCCGCCGGTGATTGCGGACCTGACCCGCGGGATGGGGCGTTGGGATGAGGCTGGACGACAGGATGACACGGCGCGGTGAGCGGCGGGGGTGGATGTCCTGGGCTACTTCGGGATGCTACGTGTCACCCGCAAAGCGCTGAAGCTATCTGCATCGCGTGTGA
>SLDI01000639.1:0-6537 GCA_007125385.1 Phycisphaeraceae bacterium
CGGCCCCGCAATCGGATTCATATGGCGCGTCTTCGGATGACGCCGGATAGATGGTTGGACCGAACCCGCTCCCCCGCCACGCCGCCCGCTTGACAACGGCTTGCTCATAGATGGCACCCGCATTTCGGCACAGCCGGGCCCACTCTGGTCTCGTACCCCGTTTGTATTCCTGCCTTCCTGGCTTCCTTATCCGCCTTTCCGCCGCTCCGTGTTCGTTCGTGTTCATTCGTGGCCATTTCCCGCGCGTCAAAACCCCAGCACACGCCGCCAGCGGGCGAGGTTGTACTCCACCTTCTCCTGCGGCGACATCTTCTCGAATTCGCCGCTTGGCGCCCCGGCCGCCGCCGCCTGCCCGCCATAGCCCAGGCTCCGCCGCGTGGCCTTGAGGTCCTCCTCCAAGCTCCGCCGCGACGCCACGCCCCGCTTCGCCAGCGCCGCGTGATACGACCGCACCGCCTCGGCCGCATCGTCCAGCTCCCCGTCCGCCAGCCAGCGCAGGTGCTGAATAAACGTCGGCTGGTGCTCCGCCTGGTTGATCATCCGCCCGTACAGCGCCGCCCGCGCCCCGCGCCGCCGCGCCTCGCGCAACTGGCTGAACGCGTCGAAGCTCGTGCCCGCCGACCCGCCCAGGATCCCCACGATCAGCGACCGGTCATAGCCCGCCAACCGCTCCATCGCCTCCGGCCCGAGATAGGGAATCTTCAGAAACACCGGCCGCCCGCCGCCCGCCACGCCCGCCAGCGTCCTCACGATCATGTCGATCAAATACCGCGGCAGGTCGGGGATCGGGTTCACCGGCGCGTTGGGCTCGAACACCTCCAGAAAATGACGAAAGCCCTTGGCCTCGGCCTCGGCGCGGAACCGGCCATACGCCTCCAGCGTCTCGCGGTCGCGCCCCAGGTCATTGTTGAACGTCACCGAGTACAGCCCCAGGTCCGCCCCGCGCCCACGCTCGCCCGGCGGGCAATCCACGCGACCGCACATCGCGTGGTCGATCGTCGCCGTGCGGAACGGCCGCGCCGGCTGACCCGCGTATGCCCCGCCCTCGGCCAGCCAGATGTCCGTCGTGTCGTTGGCACGAATCGCCGGCGTCACCGGCGACCCGTCAAACAGCCGCTCACGCAGCGTCAGCACCTCGTTCGTCGAGGCGCTCATGAGCATGATGTCGACCAGCGCCTGCCTGACGTTCGTGCGGATCAGCTCGCGATATTCATCGAGCGTGCGAAACCGCGCCTCGCCGGCGTGCGCCTCCGGGCTCAGCCCCGGCGCGGCCAGGCCATACGCCATGTCCGCGTCCTTGGCGTCGGCGAGGATGAAGTCGCCGCAATCCGGGTCAGCCAGGATGCGCGCGAGCTTGATGTCCAGCGTCTTGGCCATGACCGGCGGGCCCCTGCCGCGCAATGTACCGCCCTGGCGGCGAGCCGACAAGCGTCATGGCCCGTACGAGAGGCAACCGTTGATCGCCGGAAACCTCTGTAAGAAGTTGCCTGGGGCTGCCACACAGCACGCCGAAGGCTGCTGTGTGCGATCAACCGTGGATGGCAAACCCCCCTCCCGGAGAGAGGGGGTCCGACTCGGTCGGTTTGAGTAAACTCGCACCCCATGTCCAGCGACGCCCGCCCCAACTTCCTGCTCATCATCACCGACCAGCAGCGCGGCGACTGCCTGTCCATCGACGGCCACGGCGTCCTGCAAACGCCCAACCTCGACCACCTCGCCGCCACCGGCGCCCGCTTCCGCCGCGCCTACTCCACCTGCCCCTCCTGCGTGCCCACCCGCCGCTCGCTGCTCGCCGGCCAGCACCCCGCCACCCACGGCATGGTCGGCATGCAGACCGGCCTCGAGTGGAACCCCCACACCACCTTCGCCCAGGCACTGCGCGACGCCGGCTACCACACCATGTTCGTCGGCCGAACCATGCACCAGCACCCCACCTGGAAGCGCTACGGCTTCGAGCACTTCGAGCTGTCCACCAGCGCCAGCCGCCCCGGCGAACCACCCAGCGAATACGAAACCCTCCTCGAGCGCGAAGACCCGCTCGCCGGCGGATTCCGCGGCCACGGCATCGACTCCAACGGCTCCGTCGCCCGCCCCTGGCACATGCGCGAGTCCCTGCACGAGGTCAACTGGACCGTCAGCCGCGCCATCGAAGCCCTCAAACGCCGCGACCCGACCCGCCCCTGGCTGCTCGTCGTCTCCTTCTTCGGCCCCCACCCGCCGCTGACACCCCCCGCCCACTACCTCGACCGCTACCTCCACATGGACCTGCCCGAGCCGGTCATCGGCGACTGGGTCGACCACCCCCACGCCCCCTTTCCCGGCACCTCACCCGCCTCCGATCGCCAATGGCTCACCGGCCAGCGCGCCCGCCAGTGCCGCGCCGGCTACTTCGGCTACATCAACTTCATCGACGACCAGATCGGCCGACTCCTCGGCGCCCGCTGGAACGCCGGGCCCAGCCCCTTCCACAACACCTGCACCTTCTTCACCTCCGACCACGGCGAGATGCTCGGCGACCACGGCCTGTTCCGCAAGACCTACCCCTACGAAGCCTCCGCCCGCGTCCCGCTCATCGTCGCCGGCCCCGACGTCAAGCCCGGCACCGTCTGCGACGCCCCCGCCTGCCACGAGGACATCTTCCCCACCATGCTCGAGCTCGCCGGCCTCGAAATCGACCAGCAGAAACACCCGCTCGACGGCCGCAGCCTCGCCCCCATCGCACGCGGCGACGCCACCCGCCACCGCGACATCCTCCACGGCGAGCACGCCATCTGCTACCGACCCGAGCAGGCCAACCACTACCTCACCGACGGCCGACACAAGTACGTCTGGTTCTCCCAGACGGGCGTCGAGCACCTGTTCGACATCGCCAGCGACCCCAACGAGATGCACGACCTGCGCCAACGCGAGCCGGAGCGGCTGGCCACCTGGCGCCAGCGCCTCGTCGAGCATCTCCAGCACCGCCCCGAGGGCTTCAGCGACGGCAGACGCCTGATGGTCGGCCGCCCACACCGCAACCTCGTGCCGGGCAGCGAAGGAACCACCGATGCATCGTGATGCACACCGATGAAGGGGAAGATCGAGCGGTGGGCACAGGAGATTTGATCTGGGTGACCCGATGCATCCCGTGCATGAGGCCAGGTCGGCGGTGAGGGCAACGCCGTGACAAGACGCTCGGCCGCCAAGGCCGTCACAAGCTGATCGGTCACCACACCGTGATGCTGAGATCCAGCCGCTCGCCCCGCAAGCGCAACGTTCTCCCACGCCCGTCCGTCGATATCACCGACGTTTCAACGGGCTCACGGTCCTCGCGAACAATGAACACGAACGGTACGTACGCCTCTGCCTCCTTGGATCTGTAAAACGCTTGGACATGCGAGCGTCGCATCCCCGAATAAGGGAAGCTTTGCACCACCAGAAACTGAACGTCAGTCCCATGCTCGTCAGCAACGCGGATCTCGCCCAGCGAGTTCTCTTGCAGCTCAGCGAGGATCCCTTGGCGCGTCAGTGGCGCAGATACCGGATCGAACCTGGACTCTCGCTCAACTGGTGCGATCGTGGGCGACGCTTCGCGACCACGGCTTTCGCTCGTGCCGCTCGGTTGGCATCCGACGGTTGCGAGGACGCACATCGTAGCGCAGATCAACGTGAACCTCACGGCACCTCCTGATTCTCAACACACACGTCACCACAGTGCGTCGCCCGGCTTGCCGCTTCGCGGACAAGCCGCCGTAACCGCTCATTTCATCGATGTGCATCGGTGGTTGCTTCTGCCTCTCTGTGCCCTCTGTGCCTCTGTGGTCATCCCCCCTCCCCCCGCAGCCGCGCCGACAGCGCGTGCGCATCCAGCCCCTCCGCCTCTGCCATCCGCGCCACGTGATCGACCGCCGCCGCCGGCATCCCGCCGCGGTACGCCACCGTCCCCGTCCGCTTCAAGAACGTGTACGCGCTCACCCCGCTGGCGAACCGCGCCGTCCGCCCCGTCGGCAGGCAATGGCTCGGCCCGGCGTAATAATCCCCCGCCGCCACCGGCGTCGCATCCCCCAGGAACACCTCGCCCCCGTGACGCAGCCGCCCCAGCAGCTTGTCCGGATCCTGCACCGCCAGGCTCACGTGCTCGCACGCGATGCGGTTGGCCACCTCCACCGCCTCGGCCTCGTCGGCGACCAGCACGGCCGCGGACTCCTCCGTCAGCGCCCGCTCGATCGCCTCCCGGCGCGCCCGCTGCTGAAGCTGCACGTCCACCTGCCCCAGGATCGCCTCCAGCACCCGCCGCTGCCACGTCACGAGAAAGCACTTGCCCGGGTCGTGCTCCGCCTGCGCGATCAGGTCCGCCGCGACGCGCTGCGGCGACGCCGACGCATCCGCGATCGTCACGATCTCGCTCGGCCCATAGAACCCCCCTTCCGTGCCCACGCGCCCCGCCACGAACGCCTTGGCGAGCTGCACGAACACGTTGCCCGGCCCGGCGATCATCGACACCGGCTCAACGCGCTGCGTCCCGTACGCCAGCGCCGCCACCGCCTGCGCCCCGCCGATGCGATACACGCGGCTCAGCCCCAGCATGTGCGCCGTCGCCAGCACGATCGGCGAGATGTCGCGCCCCGGCTCGCCTTCGCGACGCGTCGGCGGCGGATGGATCACGCTGATGCGATCCGCCGGCACACCCGCCACCAGCGCCGGCACCGCCAGCATGATCAGCGTCGAAAACAGCACCGCCGTGCCCCCCGGCACACACAGCCCCGCGCTGTCCACCGGCGTGAAGCGCAGCCCGAGCTCCGCCCCGGCCAGCTCGATCGGCCCCGGGTCCGCCGGCTTGATGTGCTCCTGGTACGCCCGCACGTTGGCGATCGCCGCCTCGATCGCCTCGCGCAGGCACGGGTCCAGCTTCACCTCCGCCGACGCCAGCTCCGCGCCCGTGACCGCGATGCGATCAACGCTGAACTCCGGGTCCGTCCACCGCTGCATGTGCCGCACCACGGCCTCGTCGCCGTCGGCGCGCACCTCCGCGACGATCGCCGCCACCGCCTCGGCCGCGTCGCCCGTCATCGACACCGTCTCGCCAAGCCGCTCGAGCAACCGCTCGAAACCGGCCCGGCCGTCGGACGTCGTCAGGTCGAATTCACTGAGCATGGGTCAATGGTACCAGGCGCGGGGGTTCGGGGATCAGGGTTCGGGGATACGCAGAATGTGCTGCGGGCGCTGCGCGCGAATGCCACAACGCCTGGGCATCGGTGGATGTGGCGTCCGGTGCGTCGGCTGATTGGCGGTTCTGCGGATCCCCGAACCCCGCTTCCCCCCGCCTCACCCGCCGCCGCGCCGGATGAACAACCCCCCGCTGCGCTTGACGCTGCCTCGCAGCTCCAGCATCGTCAGCTCGCTCTGGAGTTGCTGGATCGGCACCGCCGTCGCCGCCGCCAGCTCGTCGAGGCTGCGCGGCTCCTCCAGCGCGGCGATCACCTTCCGCTGCGCCTCGCTCAACTGGCCATCCAGCCGCCCCGCCACCCCCGCCGCCACATCCGTTTCCTCCGTCGCCTGCCCGTTGCTCCCCACCTCCACGCCCGCCTTGAGCGTCTGCCCCGCCTCGCCGAGGCTGTCGAGAATGTCCGCCGCGTTGGTCACCAGCCGCGCCCACCCCTCGCGGATCATCTTGTGACAGCCCGCCGACGCCGGCGAATCGACGCGCCCCGGCACGGCCATCACCTCACGCCCATGCTCCTCCACCGCCAGGCGGGCCGTGATGTGCGCCCCGCTGCGCGCCGCGGCCTCGACCACCACCACCCCCAGCGCCAGGCCCGAGATGATCCGGTTCCGCCGCGGAAAGTTCTCCGCGCTCGGCGGCGTGTGCATCGGAAACTCGCTGATCACCGCCCCGCTCGCCGCCACCTCCTCGAACAGCGCATGATGCTCGGCCGGGTAGGCGTCGGCCAGCCCCGAGCCGATCACCGCCACCGTTCGTCCCCCGGCCCGCAGCGCCCCGCGGTGCGACGCCGCGTCGATCCCGTACGCCCCGCCGCTAACCACGCACAGCCCCGCCTGCGCGCATTGGTACGCCAGCCGCTCCGCCTGCTCCCGCCCGTAGTGCGTGCACCGCCGCGAGCCCACCATCGCCAGCGCCAGCGCATCGTCGGGGCGCAGCTCGCCACGCACCCACAGCAGCGGGGGCGGATCGGGTATGTGCCCCAGCAGCCGCGGATACCCCGGCTCACCCAGCGCGATGATCTCGATGCCACGCTCGGCCGCCTCGTCCCACTCCCGGGCGATGTCCGCCTCGCGCTCCGCGTCATGCATCGCCGAGCGCAGCTTGCTCGCCTGCCCGCTTGAGCAGCGCATCGCCTGGCCCAGCCGATCGCTCGCCGCCTCCAGCGTCGCCGCCGCCGACCCCAGCGCCGCCACGCACCGCGAAATGCGCACCGCCCCCATCCCCGGCGTCAGCAGCAGCCGCAACATGGCCCGGCGCTCATCCACGCCGGCAAGTTTACCCCAACCACCCCGCCGCGCCCCGCCCCGCCCTCTGCGGATCCCCGATCCCCGAAC
>SLDI01000494.1:0-6535 GCA_007125385.1 Phycisphaeraceae bacterium
AGACGGAGGTGGCGCGATGAACCACGAACTGATCATCGAGTCCCTGCATCCAAGACGCCGAGCCCTTCCGGGATTCCGGGGGTCGCACAGGCCGCTGCTCATCATGGCCGTGCTACCGCTGGTCGTGCTCACCGCAGCCGCGTTGGCAGCGGGGCCATGGGTTGAGCCCTGGGTGTGGATGACGATCCTGGCGGTCGCGGTGTACGTCGGCTGCAAGTGGCTGACCTGGTACGGCCAGCCCTTTGGCTCGCGCCGGCTTTCGTTGGGCTACCTGCTCGCCTGGCCCGGGATGGACCCAAAGCCATTCCAGACGCCGGCCGCATCACCAGATGACCCCCCGACTCCGGCGGTATCCTGGGCTACCGTCAAGATCGCGACGGGCGTAGCGCTATTCGCGCTGCTCGCGCCGCGCCTCAGCGATCACCCGCTCCTCGCCGGCTGGGCCGGGATGATCGGCGCCATCCTCATCCTGCACTTCGGCGTCTTCGACCTGCTCGCGCTGGCATGGCAGCGGGCAGGGGTGCCGGTGCAGCCGATCATGCAGCGGCCGCTCGCCGCGCAATCGCTGGGCGAGTTCTGGGGCCGGCGGTGGAATCACGGGTTCAACCGCCTCGTGCACCGGTTCGTGTTTCAACCCTTGCATCGTCGGTGCGGCGTACCAGCGTCCATGCTCGCCGTGTTTCTCGTGTCGGGCCTGATCCACGAACTGGTGATATCGGTGCCGGCCCGCGGCGGCTACGGCGGGCCAACGCTCTACTTCCTGCTTCAGGGACTCGGCGTGCTCATCGAACGCACACGCCCGGCTCGCCGCCTGGGCGCGGGCAAGGGCTGGCGAGGCTGGCTCGTCACAATGCTGTTCCTGGCGCTGCCGCTGCCCATCCTCTTCCACCCGCCGTTCGTGCTGGACGTCGTGATCCCGCTGATGCAAGCCATCGGCGTCGATCTCTGAAAGGAGCGTGCCATGGAACTGGCCATTCGCCTGGCTGGCGTGCTGCACCTGGGCATCCTCGTCGCGGCGCTGCACGTGCCGTTCGTGCTCGAACTACGACAGGAGCCGGCAGGTGCGGAAGCTGATCGAGGCCGTGCGGGCGGCGCACACGGCCGAGGGACCCGTCGAGCCGGGCAGTGAGCTGGCGAAGTGGATCGAGTGGGCCCACCAGCAGGCCGACCGGCTGGACCCGCTGTGCCCCAGCCCGCCGTCGATCCTCGATGAGGAAGGGCTGGAGGAGGAGGAACCCCGCCGCTACGGCTACAGGTGGTAGACCATGAGCGACCCCTCGCCGGCCATCCTGCGTGCGGAGAGCTACGGGGACCTCGCCCCGCTGATCGAGCTGTGCAAGGCCGGGCGGCTGTTCGAGGTCCAGACGTGGATCGCCGAGGGCAGGCCCGTCAACGCGCCGCCGCCCCCAGAGAAGGGCCAGCGCCCCAAGACCCCGCTCGAGTACGCCATCGACCGCGGCTTCCACAGCCTCGTGCAGGTGCTGCTCGAAGGCGGGGCGGCCCAGGAGCCGGAAGGGCACGACGCGCCGATGTACCGGGCCCTGCAGGCGAAGCGGTTCGACATCGTCCAGCTGCTCGTCGAGCACGGATTCGACCCCGAGGCGGTCGACATGCACCGGGTCTTCAGCAGCTGGGATCCTAAGATCATGAACTTCTTCATCGAGCGCGGGGCCGAGATCCGGGCGGGCCACCCCTTTGCCTGGGCCTTGTGCAATCGCATCCGCACCGCGGTCGGGGTCTACAAGCGGTGCCGAGAACAGGTGCCCGAACTGCAGGAGCAGGCCGACATCGCCCTCCGCCACCACTGCGCGGAAGGCAACCTCAAGTGGGTCTCGCTGATGCTCTGGGCAGGCGCCGATCCATTTACGCCGGGCGTGGATCGACCCGAGGAGGAAGTGGATGAGGACGATGAGCGGTGGTCGGCCGTGGGGCTGGCGGCGTTATTGGGTCACTACGAGATTCTCAGCCTCAAACCCATCCGGTCGAAGCTGCCCGGCCCCAACCCCGCCGAGTTCGTCCGCCACCTGACGCGTGGCAAGGGTGTGGATGTGCTCAAACACCTGCTCGAGAAGGGGCTGGACCCCAACGACCAGGCCGACGGCGGCTGCTCCGCCATAGGCCCGTGTCTCGAGAGCATGAGTTGGGACTATGTCCCGAATTCATCGGGCGGATTTTTAGACGGAAACCGGGGCGCGCGCAAGGCGGACACGGCGCGGACTCGTGACCACCTCAGGGCGATCCACCTGCTGGTCAGCCACGGAGCCGAGTGGAAGCCAGCGGACAAGAAGGAGATTGAGTCGGCCCGCCGTTCGCTGCTGAAACTCGTACCGGACTATACGGTCGAGTTCGTTTGGATCATGGCCAAGCACCGGGCCTGCACGCTCGAGTCCGTGCAGGAACTGCTGCGAACGCCGACCATCAAGGCGCACACAGCGGGGCATCGGGAGCGGCTTCAGGAAATGCTGGCTTCGTGGGCATAACCGGCTTATACATCGACTGTCAACTCTCTGAACTCGAAGAATCCTCGACGTCCCAACTGGTTGATCGCCTCCATGGCGAGGTTCTTGGCCTCACCACCCTCCTTCAAAGCCTCGGCGAGGATCCTCCGGGCTTCGTCTATCCATCCATGGACTCGCCAATTCTCGTCGTCGCCTTCAATCATGTGCTTCAGTATTCGAGTGGCGCGGAACGGGTCCACATGGCAAACTTGAGCGAGCCGCTCAACAATGTGGAAGTCGGGTTCTGGCTTCGGCACCACTTGGACAAACTGCTCCAGTCGTTCGAGCGACCACTCGTTGTCGAACTTTCCGCATGCGAACCACCAGCCGAACGCGGCACTGGTCGGATCGGCCGCAGCGTCGTATCGGCCGATTTCTGCCCAGTACCAGTCCCAGAGAGCCATGAAGCGTTCACGAACGTTCGCCGGGAGCGGCTCGTCGTCGTTTAACGTTTGCCCAACGAATTGGATGGCATGGGTCCGAACAGGGGGCGATGCCTTCGTCAGCAGTCCTCGGATGATCCGGTCATCCGTATCGAAACCAAGCTCGCCACGCCCGTACAGCACGATTAGGTGCTCACCGAGGTGGGCGAACGGTTGGCTCTCGTCCAGTGTGTCGGCCTCCAATTGGGACGCTTGCTCCACCGCATAGGCATACTGATCGCGCATGATCTCATAAAGTTCGATGTGCGGATGCACGCTCATCAAGAAGGTGTTCCACGCGGCCCAGCCGTAGGCCGTTGCCGGATCTTCCTCAACACGCCCCAGGTCGAAAATGGCCGCAACGTGCTCCGCGAGCCAGTCGCGATCGATCCAGTAGAGCAGGCTGACGTGCCAGCCGTACATGGCCCGGGCGGCAAACCCGCCCGAGTCCGCCGACGACAGCTTCCTTTCCAGCAGCGCCCGCACTTCCGGCAGCCGCTCAAACCCCCCACCGACGATCTCCTGATTGCCCTGCTCCATCGTCACGGCCTTAGCGACCCACCGGGCGTAGGCCATGACCGAGCGCATGGCCTTGCCTTGTGCCGAATTGATCGTATAGTCGGCAAAATTCTCAGAGCGGATGTCAAGCGCCTCTAGATCGCGGACTATGTACGACCCATCTGATCCCTCGGTCAACGGATGAACCGCATCCCAGAGCCCCTTTCTGTGATCTAGTGGCACATTCTGTTCGAATGCCTGATGAGCCAACTCCGCGATCGCGTCCCGCGTCCACTGCCAGTTCCGGTCGATGAACCCCGGCTCGCGATCCTCGTCGTCGGGCGAGGCATCTTCCGTCACCGGTTGCTCATGCACCCAGTGGCACAGTTCGAGGACGGCATCGAGATCAATGGACTTCCCCTCCTTCAACGCCTGCGTCATGGCGTTCAGGAAGGCGCGTACATAAGGCGCTGGGCGGCTTTTCAGTATCCTCGCCTGGCGGGATGCCTCCTCTGCTCTTGCGGAACAGTACTTTCGAAACCCCTCTCGCAAGCCCTCATAACTCGGCCCTTCGATAGGATCACCATCCGGCGGCATTCGCCACGTCGCGACCCTCTCGACGATCTCCTCAAAGGGTTTGTTCGAAAGTTCTTCGGCCGAAAAAGGACTCTTGTGTCGAACGTGGCGGACCTTACCGTACGTCACAAAAAATGCGAAATGAGGCTCACCCTTCTCATCGATTGCCTGGTCGACGAACTCTCGGCGTTCGCCTTCGAGATAAGGCCGGATCCATACCAGCTTCGTGACGCGCCACCACCGCTTCCGTGCTTCGCGCTCTTCCTGCGAACATGAAGCGAGATCTTGGGGCCCGTCATCCGCCCGCTGTAGCCATTGACTTTGCTCTGAATCTGCCAGCATCCCGAACCGATCACGGGCCAACATCGCATATTCGTGTTTGGTCCGCGTATCATCGAACAGACTTTGATCCATCAACGTTTGCCTCGTCAAGCCCGGATCCTGCTCGGCGAAACGACGGATCAGATGTATCCGGATTCGTTTGAAAATCAAATGCGGCCACGTACTCAGCATTTGCATCAAGTCGTGTAACGACAAGTATCCATTTTCGATGGCCAGCTCCGCCGCCTGGCAGATGCAGCCCACCAGTTTCGATCGCACATCGAAATCGCGATTCTGTTCGTGCTCTTCGACTGCCGGGCGCCAGACATACGAGGCGTCGTACGCAGGATCGTCTCGCCAGAACCGGTCGGCCTCGATCGCCGCTGCAAGTTCACCCAAAAGGTGCTCTATGAGGGGTCCGGCCCGCACAGGAATCATCGCTGGGATCAGCGAGTTGTTCATCTCGCGGATATACCAGTACTCGTCGCGCGTCCGCCTGTTGTCGCGCGTCCCGGTCCACCTAAGGTGAAATGTGCCCAGCGCAAGGTCGATCGCGCCATCCGGATGATACTCCGCGACAAGTTTTACGCACAGTTCGGCGATCTCCTTGAGATCGTGCCAGAGCACATCTGCTTGCACCCAGTCGATGATCTTCGGAATGAGGCGAACCGCCTGCGCTGCGGGCATTGCTTGAGCTGCTTTGATCACATGGCGAGCTACGGACCAGTTGTCTGTCTCGAACGCCTCAAAGATGCTGGCGACCTCCTCCGGAGCGAGCGGAGCCATCCGCACGAGATAGCCTGCCTCGGGCCAGGAGGGGTAGCGGACACCCCCGCCCTCGACCTTTTCTGCAGCCGGCGGATGATCGAAAAAGCCCCGCTGGCGCAGCGGGTCAATCCAGTGGGGATTCTTGAGATGGTCGAAGAAATAGCGCTCGTGCTGAGGAGAACTCAGCAGGGGCACCGCCTGATCGATCTCAATCTCGGTTGGCTTTGGCAAGGATGTCATCGAGTTCCTTGGTGCCCGTAAAAAAGTGACCCACGAAGCTATGCAAGGTCCGCTCAAATCTTTCGAAGTAGTCGGCAAAGTCGCCGTCAGATAAGGACGGCAGGTCGTCCGCCCGAGCGTGGGCATACCGCATGAACCACTTACGGATTGCCTCGAAATCTTCGGCTAGGCGGCGCGAGACTATTGCAGGCGCTGCGTTTGCCCGCATTAAGGCCCGAAGCAAAATCGCATCCCGTTGGCGTTGCGTCGGTTGGTCCAGATGCACACGAACCAGTGTGTCAACCTCGACGAACGCATCCCGAGGGATGGCAACGGTATCTGCGGTGGCCAGTTTCTCGTCACGATCCGCCCCAGAACCGCGTTGGATGCCGACACTCGCCTGAGGCCAGCGCTTGGCAATCTTGCGGACGTGGTGGTGGTAATCGATACGTGGCCGCACGCGTGCACCTTCCAACACCTGAGGCAGGACGTTGATGATGTCGCGAACCGCGTGGCTGATCAGGTGATAGCGGGCCGGGAACCCCGGATCGTGGACAAGCTGAACAGCGGCTTTGTAAAGCGGGCATAGCGACGGCGCGTGCTGATCGAACCATTGCCACAATTCGCGGCGAACGGGCGTCCATGCGGCGTTGTCGCTACCGCGGGGCCGCTCTGGATCAGGTGGGTCGTTCTCGGTCGATGCGCTCACGGCCATGGCTCCGATTGCATGATGGTGACCCTGGCTGTCAGCATTCACTGCGAAGGTCACCGCAGGAACAACGATTCATTTTGGACATCAATGCACCGCTACGGCTTCGTCCTCTTCCTCCACCGGATCGAGCGTCAGTTGGCGGCTGAGCCATGCCTCGCGAGCCTCGGGGTCGTCCTTGATCGCGTCCTCGATTGCCAGGCTCTTTACTCCTGCGCTTCGGCAGTCATGATCCAGTAGGCTCCGATGCGGCGCAGGTGCTCGATCTGCTCACGGATCCGGGGCAGTTCCACGTGGACGGACAAACTCTACGCAATAACGGAGGCATTGTCCCCCACCATGCGTTGTCCGCCGGTGCCGCGAGTGCCTCGGCTTGTAGCGGATTTGTAGCGCCGCCGGGGCTCCTTGAGGCGGGCCCGTCCTGTGAAGCGTCTCTTGACACACCCCTAACCGATTGTATAAATAGGCTTTGCAAGCCGGGTCCACGCAAGCGATCAAGGCTGGAGAAGAATCCCGCCCTCTCC
>SLDI01000327.1:0-20649 GCA_007125385.1 Phycisphaeraceae bacterium
CCTCCTGGAACTTGGCGCTGATGCCCGTGCCCGCGCCGCCGCCGATGATCGGCACCCGCTGCTCGATGTTCCCGCGCAGACGCTCGAGCACCTGCTGTCGTGTGAATGCCATCGCTTGAACCTTTCTGCCCCGGCGGTTGGCCGGAACCATTGAAAAACCACAGAGGCACAGAGAGCACAGAGGGAATAAGGCCTGTTATTGACCTTTGAATGGTCGCTTTAACTCCAGGTCGTGGGGTGCCACGGCTTGTCCCGAAGGGCAAGCCGTGCGTCTGCCGACGATCGCACGGCTTGCCGCTTCGCGGTCAAGCCGTGGCCCCCCCGAGGCGCCGGATCCCGGTGAAGTTGACCATTCAAAGGTCAACAAAGGAGGGGCCCGCGCCCGGCCTCACGGTCGGCTGAGCAGGCTACGACTTCACCGCCTGCCCCTGGCCGATCAACGCCAGCATCATCTCCACCGCCTTGTCCGCGAACGGCGGGTCGTTGATGTTGCAATCCATCTCCACGACCTCGATGCCCGGCTTGAGGTCGCGCTTTAGCGCGTCGAACATCGCCTGGTCGGCCTCGCGGTCGCAGAACCGTTCGCCGTCGCCGTCAAGAATCGACACGCCCCGCAGCGGCAGCAGGATCGCCACCGGCCCCTGGGCGGCGTTGGCCTTCTCGGCGAAGACCGCGCCCATGCGCGCGTTCTCCTCGACGTTGGTGCGCATCAGCGTCACGCTCGGGTTCCAGTCGTAAAACAGCCGACCCGCGTCGCGGTAGTGCTGCGGCACCCCGGCCGGGCCGTTGAAGTTCGCCATGTCGACACATCCGGGCGCGATCAGGTGCGGGATGCCCCGGCGACCCGGCGCGCTGAGGCGGTCCGGCCCGGCGTCGAACACGCCGCCGCACACCGTGTCCGCCCACTCGGTCGTCGTGAGGTCCAGTACCGCGTCGACCAAGCCTTCGTCCACCAGCGACTCCATCGTTCGCCCCCCGGCGCCGGTGGCGTGAAACACCAGCACCTCGTAGCCCCGCTCGCTGAGGCTGGCACGGCAGCGGTCGACGCACGCGGTCGTGTTGCCGAACATCGACGCCGCAATCACCGGCCGATCCTCCGCGTCCGCCGCCGGCGGGGCATCGATCATGCCCGTGATCGCCCCGGCCGCCTGGGCGAAGATGATCCGCGAGACGCGGTTGAGCCCCGCGACGTCCACGATCGAGGGGATCATCGTCACGTCCTTGGTGCCCACGTAGCTCGACGTGTCGCCCGACGCCGCCGTCGACACGCACACCTTGGGCACCCCCACCGGCAGGGCCCGCATGGCGCTGGCCACCACCGTGCTGCCGCCCGTGCCGCCCATGCCGATCACGCCCGCGACGCGTCCCTGCTCGTAAAGCTCACGAGCCATCCGCGCCGCGCCGGCGGCCATCACTTTCATCGCCTCGCCCCGGTCCTCGTCGGCGCGAAGCTTCGCCAGCGGCGTCCCGCCCGCCTCCGCGACGCGCTCGGCCGCGACGTCCACCTCAAATAGCTCCGTCGTGCCCATCACGCCCGTGTCCATCGCCAGCACCGCATGCCCGCGCTGCTCGATCCGCTGGCGAAGATAGGCATACTCCTCGCCCTTGGTGTCGAAGGCACCGACCATCAGAACGGCTTGCTTCGGCGTCATGTCGCGTCTCCCTGGTCACCGCCGCCGGCCCACAGGATAACCTCTCGCGGCCGCCCCAGCCGCGCCGGACATTTTGAGCGACCCCTGCCGCGTTGTAAATGGACGCGGCACGGCCCGCACGTGCTCGGTCGGATGCTCGCCGCACCACCCCAGGCCTTGCCGGGCCCCGCGTCCGGGTCCGGAAGCGCACGATCAACGGCGCGTCGCGCTTGTGCTTGAAGCGGCCGCAGGCCATCGCCTCTTACCGGCCGACGGACGCGGTGCTCGCACCGGCATCCGCCTGGCGATCCAGTGCGTCCGCGGTGTACGGCGCGCCGATCTGCAAGGCCGGGTACCACACGTCCACCCGGCGGACGAACTTGAACACCGCCACCGCCGTCTGCTCGAAGCTGATAGGCGTCGGCGGCCGCATCGGCACGCCCAACAGAAAGGCCGCCAGCGTGCCCAGCGATCCGCCGTGCGCCACCATGGCGATGCGCCGGGTGTCGTCCGGGGCGTCGAGCAGGTATCCGCCATGCCCGGCGTGCACGCCCAGGCCCTGCATCGTCTCGAGGAACCCGACGATCACGCGATGGGCGAGCTCCAGCATCCCCTCCCCGGCCGGCGTCTTCCACGTCTGCTCCGGCCGGCGCTGCTGCGCCGCGGCGAGAATCGTCTCGTACTGCGTCTCGTCGCACTCGCCCAGCACCGTGGCCGGCCGCCACTCGATCAGCCACGGCAGGGCCCGCAGCTCGACCCCGCTCTGCCGGGCCAGCGGCTGGGCGGTCTGGATCGCCCGGCCCAGCGTCGACGCGAACACGTGATCGAAACGCACGTCCGCCAGCGCCTCGGCCAACGCCGCCGCCTGCGCCTGGCCACGTTCAGACAGGCAGCGCTGAAGCGTCGGCGGCGGGTCGGGGTATTGCTCGTGCGGGTCGCCGGCGATCTCGCCGTGTCGAATCAGATAAAGCTGCATGCCATCGTTCCTCGGTCGGGGACTCTGAGAAACCGCGAAGAAGCGAAGCAGGCGAAGGACGCGAAGAGAGAGTTTAATCCCCTGCACCTTCGCCCCTTCGCGGTTCGTCGCGGGATTCACCGGTGTTGGGGTTTTTCAGTGGCCTCGGTTGCCTGAACGCGTGCCGCACCGCATCCCGGCCGTGATGTGTGCTCCCGAACCTGGTCCGAAGAACCACGCGAGTCGAGGGTGCCACGGCTTGTCCGCGAAGCGGCAAGCCGTGCGGTGGGCCCAGGGTGCACGGCTTGCCCTTCCGGTGCCACGCGCTCCTACACGCGCAACGTCACCCGCTCCATGGCCCGGCGGTAATCCTCCAGCCGCCACGCCTCCGGCGGCACCACGCCCGAGGCGCTGTTCGGAAAGTCGCGCAGGAACCGGCCGCGGTATAGATAACGCTGCACCTCCATCAGCCGCTCGTTGGCGGTGATCAGGTAGAGCGTGCGCGATCGGCCGTCCTGATCGACACAGGTGACGCGGCCGTGGGCCGGCATCGTCACCTCAGCGCCGTCGCGCGTCAGCCGCCCCTTCTCCAGCAGCTCGCCGCCGGCCGTCTCGAAGCGCACCGTCGCGCCGGCGAAGGGCGAGTCGTCCCCGGCCGCGACACGCACGCGCGTGGGCATCGGCTTCTCGAAGCCCTCGCCGGGCGGGTGAAAGTACACCGGGTTGCTGATCGCCACCTGCGCCGGGCCGTGCCGGCCGCCCTCGGCCTTGCCCTGGACCGCGCCGAAGGCGCGCGCCGTGACGTAGCCGCGCTGTCGCATCCCGGGCAGTGCCAGGCGCAGCCGCCCGCCGGGCAGATCCTCGCCCGCCCAGAGCAGCTCTTCGCCGGGCCCGCGCAGCTCGACGCGCCCCAATCGCTGGTCGCCGTCGGCCGCGCAGGCCGTCAGCTCGACCTGGTGCGTCACGTCGCCGCCGCTCGGCGCGACCTGGCCCATCGCGTGGCCGTCGACCGTCAGATCGAGCACCGGTCCGCTGCTGGCGACCAGGCGTCCGCTGGCGAAGGCGCGCGTCAGTTCATCAACCGCCGGGCGGCCGGTGCCCTCGCCGAGCCAGAGCTGGTTCAGCAGCACCCGCTGGCCCCGTCGCTGCCACGTCGACTCGCACGACAGCCCGACATCCATCTCCGCCACGCCCGGCAGGCGAAACCCCGCGTCCAGCAGCTTGTGCCACAACGCCAGGTATGCCGGCCGATACGCCTGGTACCCCATCACCACCATGCCGTCGGCGAAGCCCTCGGCGATCAGGTGCGCCGGCAGCTCGCTGGCGATGTTGGTGATGAACCGCCCCTGGCCGTCGCGCCACCAGCTCGTCGGATGCGCCCAGTAGCCCAGCGCGCCGGCGCCGCGCTGGATCGCCACGATCTGCGTGTACGGCCGGCGCGTGTAGGGCATCGGCTCGGCGGAGTCGTCGCCCGGCACCGAGCGATGCAGCATCCAGCGGTCGAAGTCCTGGTCGTAGTCGTGCCACGGCGGCTCGTCGGCGTGATACCCCACCCACCACATGTGCCCGAAGCGGCCCTTGGGCGTCTCGTTGTCCAGGTAGAAGAGCGTGCCGTTCTCAGCGCACGCCGCCACGCGCTCAAGCATCTGCCGAACCTGCTCGAGCTGGCTCTGCCGCACGGCCTGGCGATCGAAGCCGGCCTCGTAGTAGCGATCGCGCTGCGGCCCGTCGTAGCGCTGCTGCGCCGCCGCGGCCTCGGGGGTGTAGGGCGAGCCCATGCCCACGGCGTCGACGCCCCGCTCGGCCGCCCACCGCGCCAGGCGCGCGTAGGCGGTCGGCGGCGGCACCGCCCCGCCGTGATCCTCGCGTCCGCTGAAGGTGTGCGTGTGCGTCAGCACGCGCTTCCACGCCGCACGCCACCGCGCCGAAGGCTCCTGCACTTGATGCTCGATCAACTGGGCCGGGTATTGCTCCGCAACAGGCAAAATGCTTCCTTTCTCGTCATCGAACGCCCCGCCAAGGGCCGGCCCGCGCCCTGGCGCAGGCCGGCCTGAGCGTGCATCGGCCTCAGCGGCGCCGCCGCATGAGCGCGATCGCCCCCAGCCCCAGCAGCGCCAGGCTGCCCGGCTCCGGCACGCTCGCCGAACCGCTGCCGACCAGCATCTCGACGAACGGCGCCACGTCACCCGTGTCGAACGCGCCGGCTTCGTTGATGTCGCCGGCGGCGATCATCGTCGCCTCGTCCACGCCGAACTGGCTCTGGTACGCCGCCGCATCCGTCAACGCCAGCACGAACGGCGCCACGTCGCCGGTGTCCACCACCCCGTCGAAGTTCATGTCGCCCAGAAGGATGGGATCCTCCGCGGCGATCAACTGCACGTCGTCGATCAGCAGGTGCGGCGCGTTGCCGCTGAAGCTGTGGCCCCAGGGCGCGATGTGCACGCGCGACAGCAGATGCACCGACGGGTCGAAGGTCGTCTGCGTCAGGTCCACGACCACGTGCTCCCAGATCGCCGGGTCATCGTTGGTCGCGAAGCCCGGCGCCGTGGCCTCGCCATCGATCATGTAGACGTGGCTCGGATCACTCAAGGTGGTCAGGACCTCTTCCTCGTCCTCGTCGAGGTAGCCGATCTGGACGCTCAGGTGCTGGGCCGTCGGCTCGCTTATCGGGCCGCCGTAGAACGAGAGGATGTCCTTGTTCATGTAGAACTCGAGAAAGTGGTTGGCGCCGACGTCCAGCCCGGGATGGTTGAATCGGAACTGGCCCGGGCTCGAGGCCATCTCCTGCCGCGTGTGCAGGGCGTACTCGCCGCTGTTGACGTTCTCGTCCTGGCTGCGGGTCTGCCAGGTGGTCGTCCAGGCGCCCTCGGGGATGGTCGCGTCGTTGCCCGTGCCGTCGTCGTAGATCACCAGAGACGCGGCGGCGGGCGAGGCGAGGAGCATGGCGGCCAACACCGCGGTGGCACCGATCGTCACGTGCTGCTTCATGGTCGTCTTTGCCTGCCTGGCTGGGGAAACGCGATGCGTGAGCATGTCGAGCCCTCCTGCGAAAGATGAAAAGAAGAAGACAAGTCGAGTCCTTGACCACTCGCCTGACGTGGCGAGCCCTGTGAACGAGAAAGTCCGAAACCAGGCCTCCGGCGCGGCCCCATCGGTCTCAAGCGCCCCGCTCGACCGGCGGCCCCGGCGACCGGGGCGGCGTCGTTTCAATCGGATGAACGTCCATCGCCTCCACGGCGACGAGGCGCGGCGCCAGGCGGATGACGTGGCCCGAGGCCTCGCCGCCGCGCAGCCGCTCGATGATCTGCTTCGCCGCCATGCGCCCGACTTCCGACCAGTCGATCCGCAGCAGCTTCGCCTTGCGCGACGGGTAGTTGAACGCCCCGGCCATCACCTGCTCCACCGCGTCCAGGTGCCACGCCTCGAAGTGCACCATGTCCAGCCGCGCCAGCGCCTCGGGCAGCGCCGGCTCACTGGGATCGATGGGGTAGATCAGCGGCGCGCTGACGAAGCTGTTCTCCACGAACACCGCCGTCGGCGGCTCGGCCAGCGCCAGCAGCTTGTCCGCCGCGACCCGGCCGGGCAGATTGTTCTCGCTGCGCTTGGGCGGGCTCTCGACGACGTACTCAGGCGGCACGTCCAGGCCCGCGTCGCCCATCGCGCACCGAAAGCCCGAGTGCTTGCGGCTGGACGCCGGGTCGTCCGACACCCGCCAGCGGATCGTCGCGATGCGCTCGTGCCCGGCGTCGATCAGGTGACGCGTGCCCGTGTACGCCCCGCCAAAGTCGTCGATCACCACCGCGTCCACGCCCTCGGCGTGAAGGGTGTGGCCAAGCTGCAAGGCCGGAACGTCCCGGCTCTCGAAGAAACGCGCGATCGGCTCGATGTCGCCGGCCAGGTCCGAGTCCAGGATCACCCCGCCGGGCCTGAACGACAGCAGCTCCTCCAACTGCGCCCGCAGCTCCTTGGCCCCGGGCCGATTCAGAAACTCCAGCCGCAGCGCCACGTCGAACTCGTGGAAGCTGCTGTTGAGCCCCTCGTACTTGCGGAAGAACGGCGCGTACACCGACAGGTCCGTGAACGAGCGGTACTCGCAGATGTAGAACACCGGCTGGCGCAGGTGGCGCGGCTTGAGCCCGGCCTGATCGAGCAGCTTGCGGATCTGGCGCCGACGCGGCTCGGAGATGCCCCCCTTGCCGTTGAGCACGTAAGACACCGTCGCGACGGACACGTCCGCCTGCCGGGCGATCTCGCGCAGCGTCATGCCCTGGTTGCTCATCCGCTTGCCCGGGCCTGGGCCCGCTCCACGTTTGCGCCTCGATCACTCAACTTCCGCTTAACAGCGTAACCCCACGCCCCGCGGCCGTCAATACCCTTTTTGCCTATTTATCCCGCCTTTTTTGTCGCCCCGCCATCTCCCTCGCCGTGGCTCCGACGCCCATACGCACCAAATAGTTAACTCATTGTTCACCTGGGGCTGGGGCCGGCTTGCGCGTCTCGAACGCGTCCAGCAGCTCGCCATGCTCGTCGTAGGCCTCCACCCGCTGGCTCACCCCGTCCAGCGTCACGATAAGGCAGTGCCGCACCGATTCGGCCCGCTCCAGGAACCACGTCTCAGCCGGGTCGTGCACCGGACGCGTGCTCACGCCCCACGCCCCGTCCCCGACGTAGACAATGCCCGCTTCGGCGTCGATCTGCTCCGCCCGGATCGGCGGCGTCCGCTTGTACGTGTGGTCGTGGTTCTCGAACGCCAGGCGAACCCCGTAACGCTCGAACAGCGGCACCCACTCGGCCCGGATCCGCGTCGGGAAATTCCAGTGGTCGTACTGCCGATGCGACGGAAAGGCCGGCCAGTGATACACCGGCAGCACGTGCGGCACCTCCCGCCGCTCGGCCAGCACCTCCGCCAGCCAGTCGGTCTGCGCCCCGCGGATCGGGTTGGCGTGCTCGGTGTCCAGCACGATCACGCTCATGTAGTCGCCGAAGTCCAGCACGTTGTAGCCCGGCTGGCCCGGAAACGCGAAGAGCTGGAAAAAGTAGGACGCGATCCGCTGCCGCCAGGCGTCCGTCTGCTCATAGCCTTCGTGCTCGCGCCACGAGCCGCTTTGCACCTCGTGGTTGCCGATGGCGACGACGATGGGCATGACGTAGCCTTCGTCGTCAATCAGCGTGTTGTAATTGGCGTCGAACCACTCCTGCCAGCGGTAGAGCCGCTCCTCCAGCCCGTCGGCGTAGGCCAGGTCCCCGCCCCAGACGATGAAGCGTGGCTCATGCGCCATCGCCACGCGGTTGACCCGCTCCATCCAGTCCTGCCGATGCCGCGTGTCCCCGCCGGCGGCGAAGACCAGCGGCTCGTCGAGCGTCGCGGGCATGGTGACGAAGCCGTAGTCCTCATCATGCCCCACCGCCTGGAAGCGGTAGGCCGTGTCCGGCGCCAGGCCCGTCAGCTCCACCCGGTGGATGAACTTGTCCGGCCAGCCCTGGATCGGCTTGACGCTCGTCACCGCCTCGTGGCGCTCGCCCGGCTCATCGCTGGGCCAGTACGCCAGCGTCACCGGCTCGGGCGGGGCCTCGGCGGCGACCAGCCACTGCACGGTCATCGTCGTCGCCGGGTCACGCTGCCAGGTCAGCAGCAGCCGATCCGCGCGAAAGACCTCCGCCATCGCCGCGTCGCCCACCAGCAGCGCCGCCAGCACCGTCACGATCAACCCATGTCGCAGATTCATGATTGGTCTCGCCTGTTCCGTCCTGCACAAGGAACGCGTGCCTCGGTCAAGGGTGCCACTGACAAGCGGCGTCCGCGGCGCTTGTCAGTGTGGATGCTCATCGGCAATGACAAGGCCGAAGACGGCCTTGTCGGTGGCATCCCGCCCGCCGCGCTTCACTGCCCACGCAGCGCCCCGGCCGGATACCCGCCGGGCAGCCGTGGCTGGCCATAGTCGAACACCGCCCCGCTCCAGTCGCCTTGCGGAGCCAGGTAGGCGTGCAGCAGCGCGTTGGGCGCCATCGTCTCCCACACCGTGAACTCGGCCTGCGAGATGATCGGCCAACCGTCCGAGATCCGCCGCAGCGCCGGCCAACGCTGCTCGTCGTACAGCGAGGGGTGCACCTTCTCCGCAATCACCTGCACATACGGCGCCCGCGACACGCTGGCAATGCCGTAGATCGTCAGCCCCGGCGTCGGGCCCATCCCGTTGTGGATGTGCGTGTACGCATCGAGCTGAAGCGGGTTGTAAGGCGGCCTGTCGCCCAGCCCGCTCGTGAAGCTCCAACCCGCCGGGTTCGCCCCCAGCAGAAAGTCGACCGACCGGCTGGCGGCGTCGAGGTAACGCTGATCGCCCGTCAGATGGTGCGCGTGCACCAGGAAATCACCCTTGCGCCCCACGCCCGTGGACCGGCCCCAGCCGTCCGTGGAGTAGTACGCCCAGCGCCGCCCTTCGATCCGCCGCACCGCGTCGTCCGCGTTGTCGATGATCATCCGCCCAAGCCCCCGCGCCACCTCCTCGTCGCGCTCCCGGCCGGGCGCGAGCAGGTACGACACGAAGTAGTGCGTAAAGACCATCCCGCCCATCACCGTCTGGTGGTTGAAGTAGGTCGGCTTGTACTGCGCCGGCCACTGCGTGTCGCCGTCGATCAGCCGCCGGGCGTGATCCAGGAACACTTCGTGGTACCCCTGCTCGCCGGTCAGCAGGTAGAGCTGGCCCGAGGCGAACAGCGTCACGCCGAAGCTGAACTCGTACGCATCGTCGTCGCGATGACGCTCGTAAAACCCCCACGCCCGCTCGGCGCGCCGGGCCAGCTCGCCGGCCCGGGCGCCGTCGAACGGCTCGACCAGCCGCGACGCGTACGCAAACAGCGCCGCCCCGGCCAGCGTCGTGTGCCCATAGCGCCCGTACGTGCGATGCACCTGCTGGTCCGTCGCCGCGTCGACCTGCCCGTACGTCGGATGCCGCGCCGGCTCCATCCCCGCCCGCACCGCGCCGTCGTCCTCCTGCAACGTCTCCCAGCGCTTGACCGCGAACAGCGCCTCGTCCAGCAGGTCCGGGATCCCGTTGCCCGACTCCGGCAGGTTGAGCTGGCCGTCGTCGAACTTCTCCGGCGTCAGCTCATAGGCGTTGAGCAGCCAGCCGGCGACGAGCGTGTGCGTCGGGTAGTGCGAGAAGTCCCCCGCGTCGTGGTGGCCGCCGATGCTCGCGATCTCGATGTCGCTGCCGTGCTCGATGAAGCCCGGCGGCTGCGCGTCCGTGACTTGCGCCACCGGATGACACAGCCCGCGCGTCCACCGCGTGTAGGGTTCCTCCAGCGCCACGCCGCAGCGCTGGTGGTAGAAGCCCTTCATGTGCACGTAGAAGCTCTGCCAGCCGTACGCCTCCCCGTAGCCGAACGCCGCCGACCGCCCCACGCCCGGCACGACGAGATAGTAGCGGCCGTCCCCCCCCGCCGCCGCCAGGCCCGCCAACTCCATCACGTAGGCCGGCTCGCCTGCGTTTTCATCGCGTGCGGCCGGCTCGATCTCGCCGCTGAAGACGCGCTCGTCCGTCGCCGCGTCGTGAACATGAAACGTGTCGACGCCATCGAGACCGCGCCCGCCCTTGTCGCCCAGCCACGCGGCGAAGAACGCCCGCGGCGACCGGCCAACCGGGTTGTACCCGAGCTGGTTGACCTTGATCGATTCGCTGCGCACGCTGCGGCTGTCGAAGCTCAGCGTCGTTTGCCCATCCGGATGCTCGATGACGTAGTCGACACCGTCGCGCAGCGGCTCATCGAGCACGAGGTAGATGCGGTGCATGATGATGCTGGGGTAGCGCTGCGTCGACCAGTCGACGTTGCGCTCGACGTAGATCGGCGCGGTGTGTCGGCCGACCTCGCGCACCTGCTGGCCGTTGATCCGGTAGGCCGCGGCGTCGGTCGGCGGCGGATCGCTGCGATCGCCGTCGCGATACATCAGCACCAGCGTGTCGGCCGTGGCCGTGCGCACCTCCAGCAGCTCGCGATGGTGCACCAGCACATGCTGATCCGCCGACGCCGACGTCACCAGGACCAGCGTCGCCGCGGCCAGGACGAAGCACCCCGTGGCCCAACCTTCAAGCATCTGCCGAGCTCCTTACGGGATCCGCTGCACTTGCCGCCGCGGCGCCATGCTCGCACATCCGCAAATGAACATCAAGTTAAAATCATATCGCACACCCCCGAAACCTGCCGAACATTCATGGAAAATCATCGAGTTAACACGGCTTAACATGTCACCCATGAGCGGCATGGTTCGCCGTCGCCCGGAAACGCGATGCCGCCGCGCCGCAGGCCTCGGCGGGCGTCAGGGGTCGCATCGCCGCAGCGACCGCGGATCGTCGCAGCGTTGCGCGGCCTGGTCGACGATCTGCCCCCCCCGAACCGAGTGCTGGGCGACCCACTCCGTGTCGCCTGGAGCGCGCACCAGCAGGCCGCGCGCCTCGGCCTGCTGCATCTGATCGACCGGCGGGTCGTCCTCGTCCATCGCGCGGGTGATGAATCGCTGGGCCTCATCAGAGTAGCGCTGGAAGTAGCCCACGAACGCGTCGGTCTCGGATTCGATCTGCTGCCAGGACTTGCCCGCCAGTCGGCGGGCTCCGGGGCAGTCGCCTGGCCCGCAGCCGAAGACGTGGGCCCGGACGCCGGCCCGCTCGCCCGACGGCGCGGGGATCGGCGGGAACTGTCCCGGCTCGGCGACGAAAAGCGCATCGGCTTCCATGTCGTAGTAGTACATTCCGCCGGCGAACGTCGGGCCGCGGTCGGCCGCGCTCCAGACCAGCACGCCCACGGCCAGCAGGGCAAGCACGATGGCGGTGCCGGCGACCAGCCCGGGATGGGTATTCAGCGTTTCACGGATGCCCATGGGCACCTCCTTTTCCCAGATGCTGCCGACCGGCGCCGCCGGTGGCCCCTGCCGCGTCATCCCCTTCGTCCGGCCGGGCCCGCCCGCACCGCGGAGGGCGGGGGTTGCTCGCCGACCCGGCGGGGTCGGCCTCGCGACGGCGCGGACTGTTAACTTATTGTTAATCCCAGATTACCGCAAAGATCCGGGAAATTCAAGAGGCCGAGCCGGAAATTACTGAAAAAATAACTTGCGTTTCACCCGCAGGCGGGGTATGCTGGCGCCCAAATGCACGGCCTCGGGTGCCGGGCAACTTTGGTGTTCACCTGGTGTTGAAACTCACTTCGCATGACCTGGGCGTAAGGGAATCACCATGGCATCACGTCGCACGGCATTCACGTTGATCGAACTGCTGGTGGTCATCAGCATCATCGCTCTCTTGATCTCACTGCTGCTGCCGGCCTTGCAGCAGGCCCGGGCCGTGGCACGCGACACCGCCTGCCGCAGCAACGTCCGCAGCCTGAACATCGGCCTGCACACCTACGCGGCCGACAACCGCGACCGGCTGCCCTACGCCGGCTACGACGTCACCGGCAGCGACACCGCCATCGACAACCGCGACTACCCCGACTCCGGCTGGGGCGCGCAACTGAACCTGGCCTCCGAAGAGGTCTTCATGTGCCCGGCCTTCAACCCGCCCAACCCCGAGCGCGTGCGACGAACCTACGGCGTCAACGGCAACCTCATGCCCGAGTACCACGGCGACTGGCAGCCCGGGCAGGACTGGGTCTTCTGGCGCAACTTCCGCGCGGGGCTGCACGAGATCGAGGATCCGGGCACCGCCGCCATCGCCGAACTGTGGACCGACGCCATCGACGAGTGGATCCAGATCCTGCCCGACACCGCCCGCTATCCCTTCGTGCAGATGCACGTGGGCCACTTTGAAGGGCCGATCTACTCCTCGAGCTACCGCTGGTACCGCCGCCTGCCGCATGGAGGGCATATCAACGTCGGCTTCGTGGACGGCTCGGGCGGGGCCGTGACCCCGGATATGACCGACGGCCACGGCTTCCCCGAGGCGGTGACGAACCTGCCCGGCGCCGGGCGGCACATCGGCGCCTTTGCCCAACGCGGGGGCAGGAGCAACGGCGGCATGGGCTGGGGCAACCTCGCCCGCAGCATCTGGACCCCGGAGGCCGGCGACTGAACACCCGACGGAGCGAGGGGCATGATCCCGTTGCCGCAGACAACACGTGGCGCCCCGCCGCCGCACGGACCCGTGCCCGCGGCGCGCCGGTCCCGCTCCGCCACGCCGAGCCCGCCCACCTTCGCGCGGCTGAACGCGAAATGGGCAACACCGACGACGCTTGCAGCCCGGCGCGGCCAGGCGCGCGAGCCGCCGTCAGCCCGGAACACCCCGACACACACGCCTCATCGCTTCGGATCACCTCGCCCAGCGGTGTACCCCTGTCCCGGATTTCAGGGGCCCGTGGCGAGAATCACCGTTGACCCATTTTAATGGAGGGATTGACATGACCACGCATCCGCACACCCCGTTCACCAGCCGAGAAGGCATCATGAAGCGCTGCCTGGCCGCCGGAGCGGCGGCGGTCCTGACGGCCACCCTGGCCATCTCGCCCGCCGCAGCGTCGCTGATCATCTACGACGACGGCACGGGCAACGACGCCACCATCCCCGAAGGCGACTGGACCACCACCTGGCAGGTGCGCTCCCAGGACGAAAACGTCCACACCGGCGACAACGCCCTGCACACGCGGCAGGACCACGCCAGCTCGCCCGGCCAGTTCCGCTTCAACCACCCGGGCCTGGATGTCGGCGCCAACCACATCCTCGAGTTCTGGATGAACAAGGACATCCTCTCGTTCTACGCCGGCTCGGTCACCGAGCCGACAGCCGAAAACCTGAGCGTCCAGATCGGCTACCTCGATGAGGACTCCGAAGAGATCCTGACCACCCTGAACGACGCAAGCCACGTCTACGAGATCGACGGCGTCGCGTCGGCGCCGGGCTTCGCGACCAACGACGACCCCGCGGTCTGGCAGCGCGTGGTCGTGGACCTGACGCAGACGACCTTCGACCCGTCGGTGCATCTGCTGTCGCGCGTGCACATCGCCCCCTGGGGCCATAGCTTCAGCGGCAGCGCGCCGCACCTGCTGATCGATGATGTGCGGCTGATCCCCGAACCCACCTCCCTGTCGCTGCTGACGGTCGGTGCAGCGCTGATGCTGGTGCGCCGCCGACGCAAGTGAGCGCGGCCACCTTGCCACGGGATCCTGGGCGGTGCGGCGCACCGCGCCGCACCGCCCGACGCTTCGGACAGACCGGACCGGACCAGACCCCGCCCCGCCCCGCCCGGGCCGGGCCACGCGGTTGCCGCGCCAATGCGGCCGGCCCCGACACAACGTTTCAATCCAGGAGTTACATGGTGGATAGACGAATCGTGACCATCCTCGCGGCCCCGGCGGCGATGCTCGGCCTCACGGCCGCCACCTTCGCCGCGAACATCGAGCACACCATTTTTATCAGCGTCGACGGCTTGCGGCCGGACGCCGTGACAAGCCAGTCCGCCGAGGACCTGCCCAATTTCCATCGCCTGCGCAGCGAGGCGGCCTTCACCGACAACGCACGCACCGACTACGACTACACGAGCACGCTGCCCAATCACGTCACCATGTTCACCGGCCGGCCGGTGATGGGCGCGGCCGGCCACGACTGGACCAGCAACAGCCCTGGCCCCGCGGAGCAGACCCTGCACACCCACAAGGGCAGCTACGTCAGCAGCGTCTTCGACGTCGTGCGCGACGCCGGCCTGCGCGCCGGCATCTTCACCGGCAAGGTCTCGCTCAGCCTCTTCGACCAGAGCTACGAGCTCGACGCGTTCCATCACAGCGGGTCCGACGCCAACGTGACCAACACGTTCGTCAACGCCATGCAGAACGACCCGCTGAGCTACGCCGTGCTGCACTTTCACGGCCCGGACAGCGCCGGGCACAACCATGGCTGGATGAGCGAGCAATACCACGCCAGCGTACGTACCGTGGACGGCTACCTCCAGCAGGTGTTCGATCTGGTCGAGAACGATCCACAACTCAAAGGCCGCACCGCGATCATCCTCACCAGCGACCATGGCGGCGAAGGCACGGCCCATTGGAACGCCGCGCTCCCGAGCATCTACACCATCCCGCTGTACGTCTGGGCGCCGGGGGTCGCGGCCCCGGGGGCCGACCTGTACGAGCTGAATCCCGAGACGCGCCTGGACCCGCTCACCGGCCGGCCGGACAACGACGCGCCGATTCAGCCGATCCGCCACGCCGACGCAACCAACCTGGCGCTCGAGATGCTCGGCCTGGATCCGATCCCGGGCTCGGTCTTGAATGCCGAGCAGGACCTCGTCGTGCCCGAGCCCGGCTCCGCCCTGTTGCTGGGGTTGGGCGCCGCGCTGGCGCTGGCACGCCCACGACGGCAACGGCCGGCCGCCTGAAGCGCCTGCGGATCGACCTTGAGCGGGCGGTCGGTGGTGGTGGATTGGCTCTTCAGCCGCGGCCATCGCTTCGCGCCACCGACCCTGCATCGACGCCTCACCGCGCGATGTGGCCGCAAATTGCCCGACACCTCGGCCACCTCCCGTGAGCATCCGGGCGCTGGCCTTCGGCGTGCGCTCCGCGCCGCGGTAGCATGTAGGGCCAACGACCCGGCTGTCCCGAACGAGGAGCACCATGAAAGCCCGCGGCCATCACCTTTTCGACAACGACGCCAAGCCCTTCTTCTGGTTGGCCGACACCGCCTGGAACCTCTGGTGCCGCGGCACGCCGGAGGAGTGGGACACCTACCTCGCCGCGCGCAAAGAGCAGGGCTTCAACACCATCCAGTTCGTCGCCGGCTGGTGGCGCGGCTGCACGCAGCCCGTCCACGGCCGAACGTTCGACGTCGTCGACGGGCGGGTGGTCTTCGACGAAGCCGCGATGCAAACGCTGGACCTGCTGATGGGCAAGATCCGCGACGCCGGGCTCGTCGCCGCCCCGATCATGCTCTGGACGCTGATGGACTACGACCCGGGCCAGGTCTACAGCGAAGATCAGTGCATCGAGATCGCCCGCATGCTGCGTCAGCGCTACGACGCCCCCAACGTCGTCTGGCTGCTCGGCGGAGACGGGCGCTACGAAGCCCCCGAGGTGCAGGCGCGATGGAAGCGCATCGGCCGGGCCGTCTTCGCCGACGCCCCGCACGCCCTGGCCACGCTGCACCCGTGCGGCGTGAGCTGGGTCGGCGACGCCTTCGCCGACGAACCCTGGTACCACCTCGTCACCATCCAGAGCGGCCACGGTGCCAGCGAGGATCACCTGCGCTTCCTGGTCGACGGCCAGTACGCCCAGGCCTGGCGACGCATCGACAAGCCCTTTATCAACCTCGAGCCCAACTACGAAGACGTGCGCAGCTACCGCACCGGCCAGCGCCTGACCGACTACCACGTCCGCCGGGCGTCCTACTGGTCGCTGCTCGTCGCCCCGCCCGCGGGCGTGACCTACGGCATCAGCTCGATCTGGATCTGGGCCCGCCAGGCCGACGAAATCGCCGAGAACCACAGCGACAACTGGGTCGGCCAGCCCTGGCACGACGAGCTGGACACCCCCGGGGCCCGGTCCATGACCGTGCTGCGCCAGGTCTTCGACAAGCTGCCCTGGACGCGCCTGCGCCCGGCGCCGCATCGCCTGACGTCGCAGCCCGGCCGCGACGACGTCGAGAGCTGGCAAGCCGTCGCCGCCACGGACCAGGGCGACTGCGTGGTCGTCTACGCCCCGCGCGGCGGCGAGGTGGCGCTCAACGTTGCGGAGTTGCCCGGCGGCCTGCGCGTGCACGAGGTCGACCCACGCACGGGACAATGGGTCGATCGCGGGCCCTTGCGCGCCGACGGCGACACGGCCGTGCTGTCGTTGCCCGCCGGTGCGCAGCAGGATGGCCTGCTGGTGATGATGTGACACGGCCGGGGAGACCGATCGCGTGGACATGGCAATCGTGGCCTTTCTCCTCGGGGTCGTGGTGTTCCTTTTCGTGCTGCGCCGCATCGTGCGCACGATGCCCCGCGAAACCGAGCGGCAGAGCTACCGCCGCTGGCGCACCTGCACGCGCAAGCGCGCCTACGACACGAGGAAGCAGGCCCAGACGGTGGTGCACCGCCACGCCCGCGAAGGCGACGTCGTTCATGCGTATCGCTGCCCATGGTGCCGCCGCTGGCACGTCGGCCACCCCCCGCCCCTGCGACGCGGCTGAACCACCACGCCCCGGCCATCGCTTCGCTCTGCCCACCCGGCAAGCGCCCACCCCGGCAAGCAAAGCTCACGGCGTTGGGTGCCACTCAACGCTGTGAACTCTGGCTGTAGGGTGGGTAGAGCGAAGCGAAACCCACCGGTTGCGGCGGGAATCCCCGGCCGGCGTGGTGGGTTTCGCTGCGCTCTACCCACCCTACATCAGCGCCGCCACGCGTGAAGTCCACGGCATTGGGTGCCACTGACAAGCGGAGTCCGCGGAGCTTGTCAGTGCGAATCGGCGTCAGGCGGCGTGCCTCTGGCTCATTCCGCGCTCTGCATCGCCCCCTGCGCCGCCCGCTGCTGCGCCGCCCGCTCGCGCAGCACGTCCAGATGCTCGCGCACCTCCCCGGCCATGCGGGTGTTGGGAAAGTCCTCGATGATCTGCTCGCCCACGCGCACCGCCGTCTGCCAGTCCCGGTCGCGCACCGCCTTCTTGAACTGCACCCCCAGGTTGTCCCGACGCTTGCCGATCACCCCGCGCGCCAACTCACGCAGCGGCTCGGCCTCCGTCTCCGTCAGGTAGTGATCCAGCGCCCAGAGCAGCTCCATCGCCGCGTCCGTGTCGCCGCGCTCCGCCGCGTCGAGAAACTGCTGCTCCAGCTCATGCTTGTACCGCCGACGCTCCGCCTCGACCTTCTCCCCGGCCTGCCGCACCGCCGGCAGCTCGCCGTGCACCCGCGCCAGCTTCACCAGCTCGCCCTGCGCCGCCTCGAAGTGACGCCGCTCGATCAGCTCCTCGACGTTCTTCAGCGCCGCGCCGACCCGCGCGTCGCGCTGCGCCGCCCGTACCTGTTCGATCCGCTCGCGGTAATGCTCCGCCTGCTCGCGGTCGCCATACGTCTGCGCCAGCTCGCCGACCAGCACCAGCGCCGCGTCGAACTGCCCGCGCTCGATGTCCTCGTCGATCGTCCGCCGCAGCAGCGCCAGGTCCTGCTCGCGGTAGGCGATGCGCTTGGCCGTCTCGCTGACCGTCAGCCGCTCGTGGATCGCGTCCAGCCGGCGTCCCAGCTCCTGCTGCCATTGAAGCGGGCCCTGGCGCGACCACGGCCCGACCTGGCTCCAGCGGATGGTGCCGATCGCCAACGCCACCGTCCCCGCGACCAGCCCCGCCAGGGCCACCAGGGCCATCAGCATCACCGCCCCGCCCACGATAAATCCCGGCAGGGCCACATCGACGCCGGCGGCGTCCTCCGCCCACCGCTCGACCGCGGCGCCAAGGGCGGCCGTCCCCAGGCCCGCCACCACCGCCAGCACCCACAACGCCGCCCCCAGCGCCATGACGTACCACGCCGGCCACCGATCGCCCGGCAAGCCCGACGCCGAGGTCGCTCGTTCCTGCATCACTCACCTCCCTGCCCGCCGCCGGCCCCCGCTGGCGACGGCGCAATTCATTATAGGCCCCATGCCGCCGCGGGCCCGGGCCCCATCGCCACGGCGTTGACCCCTCAGGGGCGACCCGGCCGGCCCAGCCGCCTATGCTCCTGAGTCAGGCGGCTGTTATCTTTCATCGGCGGCCGGACGCGCTGCCGACACTAGCGATGTGGCCGGCATCGGGATTGGCCCCATGCCGGCGCGGCAGTATTATCGGGCTCTCGCCGGGCCCGCCGTCCAGGGGCCCACGAGGGTAAGGCAGCGATGGAGGGAAATCTCACAGCCCGGGTCGCCGTCCCGCCGTTCGCCCGCGCCCCGGCCGTCTGGCTTACCGGCGCCATCACCTTCCTAAGCGACGCTCTGTTCCTCGCCCTCGGCGCCGCGCTCGGCTGGGGCATCGCCGCCACCGTCACCAACGGCTGGGCCCTGCCCAACGAGCTCGCCGCCGCCCTCTGGCCCCTGCTCGGGCTCTTCCTCGTCGGGTACGCCCTCTGCGGGCTCTACCCGGGCCGCCCGCTCATCCCCGGCGCCGCCGTCGCCCAGGCCGAGGAACTCCGACGCTTCACCCTCGCCTCCACCATCGTCACCGCCATCCTCGTCACCCTCGCCCTGAGCTTCGGCCGCATCAGCTTCACCCCGCCCGCCCTGGCCCTGCCCCTGGGCCTGTGGCTGAGCATCCTCGTCAGCCTCCCCGTCGGACGATGCCTGCTCCGCATGGCCCTGGCACGCAGCCAGTGGTGGGGCTACCCCGTGGTCATCTTCGGCGCCGGGCAGACCGGCCAGGTCGTCATCGCCGCCCTCAAACGCCGCCCCGAGCTCGGCCTGCGGCCGGTCGCCGTCCTCGACGACGACCCCGCCAAGTGGGGCGAGATCGCCGGCGTGCCCGTGATCGGCAGCCTCGACCGCGCCAAAGATCTCACCCAACGCTTCGACGTGCCCTACGCCATCATGGCCATGCCCGGCATGACACGCCAGCAGACCAGCCGCTTCGTCCGCAACCACGGCAACCTCTTCCGATGCTGGCTCGTCATCTCCGCCCCCGCCAACAGCTTCCCCACCCTCTGGGTCTCCAACCGCGAGCTCTGGAAGCTCGCCCGAAGCCCCGGCCAAAGCCCCGTCGCCATCCGACGCTGGCGCTTCAAACGCTTCGGCGACCTCGCCCTCGTCGCCCTCGGCGGCATCGTCGCCTTCCCCCTCATGGCCGCCATCGCCATCCTCGTCAAGCTCGACTCGCCCGGGCCCGTCTTCTTCGTCCAGAAACGCCCGGGACGCTTCGGCCGACCGTTCTTCATCTACAAGTTCCGCACCATGCACGTCGACGCCGAGCAGCGCCTCGACGAGCTGGCCCCCGACCAACGCGCCGAGTTCGAGGCCCACGGCAAGATCAAACGCGACCCACGCGTCACACGCGTCGGACGCTGGCTCAGGCGCACCAGCCTCGACGAGCTCGCCCAGCTCATCAACATCCTCCGCGGCGAGATGAGCCTCGTCGGCCCACGCCCCTACCTCGACTGCCAACTGCCACGCATGAACCACCACAGGGACGTCGTCTTCCTCGCCCCGCCCGGCATCACAGGCCTCTGGCAGATCTCCGGCCGCAGCGAAACCACCCTCGAAGAACGCATGGCCCTGGACGCCTTCTACGTCCGCAACTGGTCCATCTGGACCGACATCGCCATCCTCGCCCGCACCGTCCTGCACGTCCTGCTCGGCCGCGGCGCGTACTGAGAAATTCAAAATTCAAAATTCAAAATTCAAAATGCAGAATGCAGAAACGCATTCCGCGCACCGGCCGCTAACGCCCGTCCTGAGCGAGTCCGCGAGCGAAGGGCGGGATCACCTGCCCCTTCTGCGGATCCCCGAACCCCGATCCCCGAACCCCGCCCTACCCCTGCTCGTGCATCGAGACCAGATGCCCCGGCTCACCCTCCACCTCGCGCAGCGGCGGCCGATCCAGCAGACTTTCACGCGTGACGTACTCCACCGGCCCCTCGCCGACCGGCGCCTTCTCCGCAGGGGCACCATTGCCCTTGGAGCCCCACCGCTTCTCATCAAAGAAGCTGATCGGGCTCGGCACGTCACCCAGCAGCATGATTCGCTGCTTCGCCCGGTCCGGGTCCGGCACCGGCGCCGCCGACAGCAGCGCCTTCGTATAGGGATGCAGCGGATTGCGATACAGCGTCTCGCGGTCCGCCACCTCCACGATGCGCCCCAGGTACATCACCGCCACGCGGTCGCAGAAGTGCTCCACCACCGCCAGGTTGTGCGCGATGAACAGGTACGACAAGCCGAAGTCGTCACGCAGGTCCGCCAGCAGGTTCAGTATCTGGCTCTGGATCGACACGTCCAGTGCGGACACCGGCTCATCGCAGACGATGAAGCGCGGCTCGAGCGCCAGCGCCCGCGCGATGCCGATCCGCTGCCGCTGACCGCCGGAGAACTCGTGCGGGTAACGCCCGGCGTGATCGGCCGCCAGCCCCACGCGCTTCAGCAGCGACGCGACGCGATCCCCCA
>SLDI01000063.1:0-6526 GCA_007125385.1 Phycisphaeraceae bacterium
AACCGCGGTTTCACGTATGGGCGGCGCGGCGAAGAAGGCGACCGGCAGCGGGCGATGGACGACTACTCGACGGTCATCGAGATGCCCGAAGCCCCGGCCGAGCAGAAGGCCAAGACATGGTTCAACTTGGCATGTTTGAGTGCCGTAAGTGGTGACGGTACCGAAGCCGTCCAGGCCTTGGAGCGGTGGCTCGGGTTTGCGCCTGATG
This sequence comes from Phycisphaeraceae bacterium, assembly GCA_007125385.1. Taxonomy (GTDB): domain Bacteria; phylum Planctomycetota; class Phycisphaerae; order Phycisphaerales; family Phycisphaeraceae; genus SKPT01. Next base: position 209 of record SLDI01000063.1, read on the forward strand.
ATGCTCGTCGCGAAAAACTGGATAATGATCGCGATTTCGACAACATCCGCGACACTGCCGCGTTTGTGGAATTCAGGCAGAAGCTGCCGGAGTGATGATTCAGCGGGCGGGGCGGCTGGCGGGCGCATCACCAGGCCGAGGCCCGAGTCGCTTTCGGTGGTGCGATTGTCGCCTGGGCCGCAGCTGGCCTGGTGCTCGTGATCTGGCTGCTGGCCGAGGTGCCAAAGCTCCGCCAACGTCGTCTGCTCGACCGTCAGCAGGGCTGGGAAACCATCCGCGCCCTGACCTGGCAGCAGTTCGAGCAGCTCGTGGCCGAGGCCTACCGCCGGCGGGGCTACCGCGTGGAGCTGGTCGATCGGCCGGCGGGCGACGACGGCGTTGACGTGGTGCTGCGCGACGATCGCGGCCACTGGCTCGTCCAGTGCAAGCACTACAAGGCCCGGCGCGTGGGCGTCCGGCCGGTGCGCGAACTGCTCGGCGTCGTCGCCAGCGAGGGCGCCGTCGGCGGCATCGTTGTGACCGCCGGCAGTTTCACACCCGACGCCCAGGCCTTCGCCCGCGACAACGCGATCGAACTCGTGGACGGGCCCCAACTCGCCGATCTGGTCCAGGAGGCCAGGGAGTCGGCGGAGGAGCCTGCAACAGCGCCGGTCGAGCCCACCCCAGCGCCGGCCGCATCCGCCGATGATGCCGCGACGGCCCCTGTCTGCCCAGCCTGTGGCAGCCCGATGGTCCGCCGCACCGCCCGCCGCGGCGACCACGCCGGCTCCGCCTTCTGGGGCTGCTCCACGTTCCCGAAGTGCCGCGGCACGCGACCGCTGGCGGACGCGGCCACATCGGCCGTGTAGCACGCCAGCCGACGCGTCCAACCCGCGTCGCCCCAAGGGAAACCCCATGATCATCGCCTTCGACATCGACGACACCATCACACGGCACCCGCCGTTCTTCGCCCTCCTCACGCGTGCCCTGGCCGACGCCGGCCACCGCGTGCTGATCATCACCTTCCGCGACGACCGGGCGGTCACGCAGGCCGACCTTCACGCGTGGGGCGTGACGTACCACGAGCTGGTCTGCTGGTCAGCCGCGGAGAACGATCTGGCCGAGGCCGACGTGTGGAAGGCGACAGTGTGCCGGCGGCACGGCGTGGACATCTTCTTCGAGGACGACCCCGACGTCCTGGCCCACGTCGATCCGGCCACGGTGTGCTTCATGCCGGTGGAGGCGAGACAGGACGCAGCCGCGTAGGCGAGCGCCGGCACTTCGGTGCCACCTTGGACGACCAAGGCATAATGGCCTGTTTCGGGCTCGCCGTCGAACCGCTGCGGCAGCCAGCGCCAAAGGGTCAACGATGCCGATCAGCACCGCCCAGCTCATGACGACGATCGGCCTGGCTGTCGAAGGTCAGACCGCCTGGGGCGTCGCGCCGCCGTCCACGAACCCCGGCGTCTACATGATCTCGCTCAGCGGTCACGATGATCGCAACGAGGCAGCGCGACCGGCGGCACCGGTGTGTAAACAGGCCGTGGCCCACTGGCTCGCGCGGGTGCCCAAGCTGGAGCTCGACGGCAAGACGGGCCCACCAGCCAGCGAGCTCGTCGCCTGCCTGCAAGGCTTCTGGCTCCCCGACGAAAGCATCCTCTACATCGGCAAGGCGACCTCGCTCGCACACCGCCTCAACCAATTCTTCCGGCACAAGCTCGGTAACCGCTCCCCCCACGCCGGCGGCCACTGGATCAAGACGCTCGCCTGCCTTGACACGCTGCACGTCCATTACTGCACGTGCGGCAGCGTCGCCGAGGCCGAGGCTGCGGAAACCCGCGCCCTTGACGCCTTCGCCGGCCAGGTCAGCTCCACCAGCCGCGCTGCCCTCGTCGGCGTGAAGGTGCCGATTCCGTTCGCCAACCGGGTGTGCCCGACGCATGGGCGCAAGCAAACGCGGCTGCGTCGGGACGTGCGCCGGTAGGTCATCGCGGACCACGGCCGCCAGCGACCCGCGCCCGCGATTGCTCATTCCTTGCCCGCTCCCAAGCCGACAAAGCTAACATGGTGGTCTGTCGGCGGGTACGACGGGTGGCGGGCTGCGTGTTCTGCGCCGCTGCGCAGGCTGACGAAGCAGGCACTCCTGGCTCGGGGGACCCTCGTGGATCGACCCGCCATTCTCAGTGACTTCCCCCTCCGCCCCGTCCAGCTCCCGGCCAACGGTGACTTCACCGCCGTGGGCCTCGCCCTCGGCCAGGGCTCTACGCCGCTGGAGGTTCTGCTCGTCCGCGCCAACCGCCCGCCCCAGCACCCCCGCGTGCGCAGCCTCTGGAAGCAGCGCAACAACCGTCGCGCCGCCCCGCTGCTGGCCGTCGTCCTCCACGGCGACGGCGCCACCGTCTGCGGCCCGCTCGGCGATGATCCGCCCGTGTACCCCGACGCCGACCCCGCGCAGGTGGAGCGGATCTGCCGCGTCGCCCTGGACCTGCCGGACCGCCACGCCGTGGCCCGCTACCTCGCCGACGCCCTGGAGGCGATCCGCACCGACGCCCGCCTGCCCGGCCTCCGCAACGAGGGCTTCCTCGCCACGCACGAGCTCGACCGCGGCGCCCGCCTGCTGCCCGCCTGGGAGCCCGCCCAGCAGCGCGCCCGCCCCCTGCTCGGCCGCGAGGGCCCCGACCTGCTCAACGCCCTGGGCTACAACGCCGAACCGTGCGACCAGATGACGTCCATCCTCCGCGCCGGCCCCGACGGCCAGCGCCTCGCGCTTGCCGTGCTCCTGCGCACCGCCGAGTCCCCCGACGGCAACCTCGACCGCTTCGCCGGCCTCTCCCCCGTCTCCTACGCCATGACCGTCGCCGAGCGCGAGAACCTGCCCTACGTCCTCGTCGCCCAGGGCCGCAAGCTCCGCCTCTACCCCGTCAAGACCGGCGTCGGCGTCGGGCAGCGCGGCCGTAACGAGACCTACGTCCAGATCGACACCGGCCTGCTCCGCGACGACGACGCCGCCTACCTCTGGCTGCTCTTCTCCAGCGACGCCCTCGGCCCCGACGGCACGCTCGCCCAGCTCATCCGGGAATCCCGCCGCTTCGCCGGCGAGCTCGCCAAGGGGCTGCGCGATCGCATCTACGGCTCCGTCGTGCCCACCCTCGCCGAGGGCATCGCCACCGCGTGGGGCAAAAAGAAGCCCTCCGCCGATGACCTGGCGGACATGTACGAGATGGCGCTGACCGCCCTCTTCCGCCTGCTGTTCATCGCCTACGCCGAGGACAAGGACCTGCTGCCCTACCGGCACAACGGCCTGTACCAGCGACGCTCGCTCAAGCAGAAGGCCGACGACCTGCTGGAACTCTACCGCGGCGGCACCGACATCTTCGGCAACGCCAGCTTCACCGACGCCACCACCCGCTGGGACGAGATCACCCGCATCTTCCGCTCTGTGGAAGAGGGCAACCGCGAGTGGGGCGTGCCCGAGTACAACGGCGGCCTGTTCAGTTCCGACCCCGACCAGTCACGCATCGGCGGCCTGCTGCGCGACATCACCCTGCCCGACAGCGTCATGGGCCCCGTCCTGCGCGACCTGCTGCTGATCAAGCCCAGCGAGCAGGAGCCCTGGGGCCCCGTCGATTTCCGCTCGCTCGGCGTACGCGAGTTCGGCACCATCTACGAGGGCCTGCTCGAATCCGAGCTCTCCGTCGCCGAGGCCGACCTCGTCACCGACCGCGTCGGCAGCCAGCACCACGTCTACCGCCCGGCCCGCGAGGGCGAGGAGCCCGTCGTCCGCCAGGACCACGTCTACCTGCACAACCGCTCCGGCCAGCGCAAGGCCACCGGCTCCTACTTCACCAAGGACTTCGCCGTCGAGCACCTGCTCGACCAAGCCCTGGAGCCGGCGCTCGCCGAGCACACCGCCCGGCTGGACAGGCTCGACGATGAGCAGGCCGCCAAACAGTTCTTCGACTTCCGCGTCGCCGACATCGCCATGGGCTCGGGCCACTTCCTCGTCGCGGCCGTCGATCGCGTCGAGCGGGCGCTGACCAGCTATCTCTCCAACCGCCGGCTGCCGGGCGTCTACCACGAGCTCCAGACGCTCCGCGGCGCCGCCCAGCAGCAGCTCGGCTCGCTCGCCGACCAGATCGACATCGAGGACAACCAGCTCCTGCGCCGCCAGGTCGCCCGCCGCTGCATCTATGGCGTGGACGTCAACCAGGTGGCCGTGGACCTGGCGCGGCTGTCCATCTGGATCCACACGTTCGTGCCCGGCCTGCCGCTGTCCGTGCTCGACCACAACCTCGTGCGCGGCAACTCGCTCGTGGGCATCGGCCGGGTGAGCGAGATCGAGCACAAGGCGCGGGAGGAGAACCTGCCCCTCTTCACGCTGGACGTGCAGAACCTCGTCGGCGAGGCGGTTGAGCCGCTGCGCCGCTTGGCGAACCTGGCCGAGGCCGACATCCAGGACGTGAAGCGTGCCCGTCGGGCGCTGGCTGAGGCCCGCGACCGTTGCGCCCCGGCCGAGGCGCTTTGCGACATCGTGGCCGCGGCGCGGATGGAGGAGCTGCCCATCCCGATCGACCTGGCCCGGTGGGACAAGATCAAGGACACCTTGCACGGCTCGAAGGCGCACCTTGCGGCGGTCGAGTCACTCGCCGACCTCGACGCGCTGCACTTCCCCGTTGCCTTCCCCGAAGTATTCGCCCGTGAACGACCAGGTTTCGATGTGATCATCGGAAATCCCCCATGGGAAAAGGTGCGTGTAGAGGAGCATGAGTTCTGGGGTCGTCATTATCCAGGCCTTCGTGGAATGAGATCGCAGCAGCGCGACCGGACCATCGCGGACCTTCACACGCAACGCCCCGACCTTCTGAAGCAGTGGAACACCGAGCGCGACCAGACTGAGGTCGTTCGCCGGGCGGTACGCGACATGCCGGGGATGAACACTGGGCACCCTGATCTGTTTCGAGCGTTTATCTGGCGGTTCATCCAGTTGATCCGACCCCAAGTCGGCAGAATGGGTATCGTTTTGCCCGGTGACACGTTCAAGATTGCGGGCGCTGCGACGCTACGTCGGTCTTTGGCAGATACGTCCGGCGGTGTGGACGTTCAGATGCTGTCGAATAAGGGCGGTTGGGTGTTCGACGACGTTCATCAACAAAAGCTTATTGCGCTGGTGGTCGCGCGGGCACGCGGACCCTATGACGCGACCTGCGAGTTCTCGATCCATCGTGAAATCCACACAAAAGCGAGTTGGCAGGCCCGCGCCTCTGAGGCTTGTGCCGTGATGGAATGCGCTCAACTGGAGCGGTACAGCCCGACGTTGGTTGTCCCGCTGCTGCCGCGTGATGATTCGTGGAGCGTGGTTCACACGTTCATGAAGAGTCCCCGGATGCGTGAGAACGCGTCAATCCCTGTGCGACGTGTATATGCCGATTTCGAGACCTCGAAAAGCGACAAGCAATACTGGCATGATGATCGCCGTGAGGGCGACTGGCCAGTTTACAAGGGCGAGAGTTTCGACCTTTGGAACCCGGACACCGGGTCGTACTACAAGTGGACCAATGCGGAACAGATTCTCGATGCCGCTGTACGCCGCCGGCAACGAGCCAGAGCGGATAGCCCTTATGGGGATACGTCCCAGCGGTGGCGGAGCAATCCGGCGACTCATCCGATACTTCGGCCCCGTATCGCTTTCCGCGACGTGACGAATCGCACGAACACGCGGACGCTCGTCTGCGCGCTCATTCCGCCCTGCGTGGTGACGGTACAGACCGCGCCCTGGGTTCTCTTCCTGGACGTAGACCATCCCCCGCAACACGAGGCGTATTTGCTCGGTGTAATGTCGAGCCGGCCGCTCGACTGGTGGACACGCCGCTTCGTCGAGGGGCACGTCGATCAGGAAGCCTTCGATTGCCTGCGTGTCCCAGCCTGGGCATCGGACAGCGCGCTATGTAACCGCGTGGTGGAGTTGGCGGGCCGGCTGGCGTGCCCGGACGCCCGCTTCGCCGACTGGGCCGCCGCCGTGGGCGTGGAGCACGGCCCGCTGGCCGAGGACGTCAAGCAGGACATGATCCACGAGCTCGACGCCGTCGTCGCCCACCTCTACGGCCTGAACCAGAAGCAGCTTACCCACATCTTCGAGACGTTTCACGAGGGGTGGGATTACAAGACGAGGCTGAAGGCGACGCTGGAGCATTACCGAACCTGGGCAGGTGCGCGGCAGCACGCGTGACGATGTTGAGAGCTTCGAATCTATAATGCGAACAATAAACTGGCTCCAAATCTCCGACTTTCATCTCCGCGAGGGACACGAGTGGACGCAGGATGCTGTGCTCTCTGCGATGT
>SLDI01000350.1:0-20621 GCA_007125385.1 Phycisphaeraceae bacterium
GTGTTGCAGACGTGTCGGCAGCAGCAGCGGTCGGCCTACACGTTCATCGCCGACGCGGTGAGGGCGCACTTCATGGGTCGGACCTCTCCCTTGCTGCTCTGATCGGTGTGAACGCTTACGAGCCGGTGCTCCGGGTCGACGTGGTCGGCGGCGGCGACGGTCCGCACCTCGCCGATCGTGGCCACGGTGACGCGGAACCCGCGTCACTTCGAGCGCAGCGATGATGGCGACGGGGAGGGGTTCAATGTCAATGGGTTCTGCTCGCCTGAAGAGGATTGGGGCCGCACGTTCGTGGCCTTGGCATGCGTCAAGACCACGGCCCCCCAGCGTTTCTGTCGTCCGTGCGCGGTTGATCACCATGCATCCCATCGATGTGCATCCGTGTGCATCGGTGGTTTCATTCCCCGCGTGGCGTGGTGGAGGGTGGCGTTGAGTTTTTGCTGCTTGAGGCATTGGCGTGCGAAGCGGAGCACCGCCTGGCTGAGGTCCAGGCCGGTGACGCGGTAGCCTCTGCGTGTCATGGTGGCGACGGGTCGTCCGCTGCCGCATGCGGGTTCGAGGACGCGTCGGCCGCGGCTGCGGGCGCGGCGCTGGTGGACGGGGTGGAGGAAGTCGGCTTCGCTGTCGGTGTCGGCGTCGAAGATGATGTCGTGGTCGAGCGGCTGCTCGTACCAGTCGAACGGTTCGTAGCGGGGCATGGGGGGCTCGTGGCGCGGTGGAGGAGGCAAGGCGGCGGTCAGGGGCGTGGCGGGGTGCGTGGGTATTCGTCGATGACCTGGCCGTGCTCGTCGACGGCGAGGAAGTGCCGTGCCCGGCCGTGCAGTGTCATGATGACGGCGTGGCGTACGCCGGCGGCCTCGGCGATGTGCGGTGCGGCGTCGGCGGCGCCGGGGCCCACGTGCCCGGTGCCGACGCCCCAGGCGCCGTCGCCGATGTAGACGATGCCCGCGGCGTGGGGCTCGCCGGCGCGGAGCGGGACGGTGCGTTTGTAGATGTGGGCGTGGTTTTCAAAGGCGATCTCGAGGCCATACTGGTCGAACAGCGACGCCCAGTGCTCGCGGATGCGCTGGGCGAGGGGGTTGTCGAAGCCTCGCAAGGGGTGGCCGGGCACGTGGTAGAAGGGGAAGACGTGGGGCACGTCGGTGCGCTGGGCCAGGGCCTGTTCAAGCCACTGGCTCTGGGGGCCGGGGATGGTGTTGGTGTGGTCGGTGTCCAGGGCGATGAGGCTCATGTAGTCGGCGAAGTCGAGGGCGGCGTAGCCGGGCTGGCCGGGGAAGGCGAAGAACTGGTAGAAGTAGGGCGCGACGCTGAGGCGCCATTCGTCGGTGTCGGCGAAGTCGTCGTGGTTGTAGTAGTACCCGCCGCGCACTTCGTGGTTGCCGATGCCCAGGACGATGGGGACGATGCGTCCGTCGTCGTGGATGAGGGTGTGGTCGTTGGCCTTGAACCAGGCGATCCAGCGGTGGAGGTTGCGTTGCTGGCCGTTGGCGTAGGCGAGGTCGCCGCCCCAGACGACGAGGTCGGGGTCGTAGGCCATGGCGACGCGGTTGGTGCGTTCCATCCACTGCTGCCGGGCGAGGGTGTCGCCGCCGACGGCGAGGCGGATGGGCTGGTCGAGGTTGGCAGGCATGGTGCGGAAGCCGAGTTCGCGGTCGGCGTCGCCTGGGCGGAAGCGGTAGTCGGTGCCGGGCTCGAGCTCGGCCAGCTCGATGCGCTGGATGTACTGGGTGTCCCATCCGGTGATGGGGATGAGCTGCATGTCGAGCTCGTGGGCGTCGTCGGGGGCGTCGGCGGGCCAGACGGTGATGGACGCGGGGCCGGGGGCGATGCGCTTACGCGGCAGGTTGAGCCGGCCGACGAGGCGGTCGTCGTGCCGGACGGTGAGCGTGCCCCACTGTCGGCCGTCCGGCGGAGCGGGCAGGTCATCGACGCGGACGTGGGCGATGTCGTCGTGTTCGGCAAGGCGCGGCTGGGCGAGCTCATGGTCGGCGAGCATGACGCGCACACGCTGGCCGGCCATCTCCGCCGGGGCGTAGAGCTCGATGGAGCCGGTGTCGGCGTCGTAAACGGGGCGCACGGTGCCGGCGCTGGCGGGTTCGTCGCGCGTCAGGCGCACGGGGTGCATGTCGTGGGTGTTGGCGAAGGCGTTGTCGGAGGGGTACCAGACGACGCGTTGCCGGCCGACGCGCAGGCCGGCGTCGGGGTCGGTGGTGCGGTCGTTGACGTAGAGTTGCAGGGCGAGCGTAGCGCCGGGCTGGGGCTCGACCATGGGCAGGTTGTCCCAGGGCAGCAGCAGCTCCATCTCGTAGCCGTCGTCGGTGGCGCGTGCGGCGGTGGCGACGTCGAGCTCGGCGAGTTGCGGGACGTTGCCGGCGCGGGCGAAGCTGTGGCGCGGGCCGTCAAAGGCGGGATCGAGCCCGGGCGTGGCGTTGACCTGGTAGCGGTCGGCCTCGCCGACGCCGGTGGCGAGGAAGACCTCGACGGAGTCGCCGGCCCAGAGCAGGTGGTTGCCGGGGTGCTCGATGTAGTTGTCGTCGCGTACGCGGAAGGCGATGACCACGCCGGCGTCGTTCCACCCCAGGCGTGCCCGGGCGCTGAGCTGCTCGCGTGGGGGGCGGTGCTGGTTTTCGTCGGCGATGAGGTTGACCTCGAGGCCGCGATCCCACCATGCGTTGGCGTCACCATTGATCTGCACGTCGCCGACGTGGGGGAGGTCGAACGGTGGTGCGGCGTGGTCGTGGCCTTGGACGTAGGGCACGAGCCGGGCCTGCTCAAACCACTGGATGCTCATGGTGGTCGTCGGGTCGCGTTGCCAGGTGAGCAAGAAGCCCCATGGCTGTCCGGCGGGCACGCCGACGGGCTCGCCGGCGGAGGCGGTCGGTGGCTGGGTGAGCAGGCACGCCAGCACCAGGAGCATGAGCCGCGCGGTGGGGCGGCGGGGGGCGGTGATGTGCGTCATGGCGGTGCTCCTGTGCAGGACGATGGCCGGCGCGTCGGCAGCGCGGACGGCGCCATGGTACCCGCGGGGCCGTGCGATCCGTGTCAAGTCAGGCGGGCGAGGTTCGGGGCCGCCCCGTGATGGATGGCGAATCTGTAGGGGCTGTGCCGCGCGCGGGGTCTGTGGCGATGGTGCGCGGGCGTCAAGCGGGGCGGGCGTGCGGCGGAATCGACTCGCAGGAAATGCCCTGTGGGAGGATGCTGACGCGAAAGCTTCTGAAGTCGTGGTTGGCGTGCGGGTGGTTGGTGTGGTGGCCGTGCATGGCCAGGCGGGTCTGGTCTGGCACCTGGATCAGATTCGGTGCTGATGTCGCTGCGGGTGCTGGACCAGAGCGGGGCGGGCTCGTTCGCGGGCATCAACAGTGCGCTGGGGTGGCTTACGCGCTGCGCGGCGGGCGCGCGAACGTGAGCGCGGTGAACCTGTCGCTGGGCTCGGAGGCGACGTTCGGCAGCGCGGGCGGACTGTTCGGGCCAACGGTGGAGACGTTCGACAACCATGTGCGGACGCTGCGCGACACGGGGATACCCCGGCCTGGATGATTGGCCGGGCAGAGCCGGCGACCCGATACCCGAACTCGCCGCGAGAGCAGGTCGCTGCCGTGGTGGCGGTGCAGGTGCCCCGAGCCTGGGATGCAGGCGGGGTGGCTGGTGGATGGTGGATTCGCGGGGGCTGGAATGGAGGGGTGGCCCGAGCGGTGCGGTAGAGTGCTCCTGGTTGCCGATGGGCCCTTACGAAATCAGGGACTGACGGTAAGCGACGCGATGCCCTCGCGGGCCGGGAGCCGGTGGCGTCGCGGATGGCCAGCGGCGTGGCCGGCGGCGCCCGGTGGCGGGCGTCGGAAACAAGCGTCATCGGGCCGAGCCCGCAACGGCGCCGGCGTCATCGTCGAGGGCGTCGGAGCATGACCAGGCCCGCAAGGCCGAGCAGCGCGAGCGTGCCCGGCTCCGGCACGGTGGCGGCCGCGCCGACACCCAATTGCTCGATCAGGCCACCCGGCACGGCCCGCAGATCATCGAGGGTCGCCTCCTTGCCGGCCCGGGCATTGACGAACAGCCGGTCGACCGCGTGCTCGGCGTCGGGGTCGTCGTACACGACGGCGAGATTGCCTTCGACCGTCCGATGCTCCGTCGCGGCCGGCGGGAAGTTCCATCGAGCCGGCACGATGTTCTTCGAGACGACGACGTCGCGCGAAGCGTCGCTGAGATTGATGCCCAGCGTGAAGTTGTGGCTTCGATCGTCCGCCCCGACGTTTTGAAGCAGCGTGTTGTTCCGCACCACCAGCCCAAGGCTCGCGCCGACCGTGATGCCATGCGTGTGAGCGTTGTGGATCACGTTCTCCTCGATCAGAATGTCGCGGTACCACATCTCCTCTTCGGACTGCGACACCGTCATGAAGATGCTCTGCACCGTGCTGCCGGCCCCGCTGTCGAGGATGTTCTTGCTGATGGTGATGTTCGTGGAGGGGGCGGTGGTATTCAATGTCCAGAACTGGATGAAGTCGGCGTGGCCGGCTCCGAAGTTCTGCATCGTGTGCAGGTGATTGCCTTCAATGAGCACGTCGTTGACCTGGATGAAGTTCAACGCGTCTTCCCGGAGGTGATACATTTCGTTGCCCGAGAAGTCGATCTGGTCCGTCCGCTGAAAGATCGCCCCCTTGCGCCAGTTGTAGAACGTGTTGCCTTCGACGGCGATGTTGGACGAACCCGTCACCTGAAGCCCGTGCCCCGTGCCGTACCCGTCCCCGGCCCCACCGGTGCCCTGCATGATGCCGCCGTCGAACGTGCTATGGCGAAACGCGATGTGGTGCGAGTTGCGGACCTCGTTGGCGCGATACCAATCGCTCGGCTGCGGCTGGGCGGTGTAGTCGAATATGACGTGCTCGAACGCCAGGTTCTCCACCCCATCCAACCGGAGTTGGCTGAACGATGCCGGGGCGTCCGGATCGAGCGACCTGATCGTCACTTCGCCGGGGAACTTGCTGCTGAGCCTCAAGGCCCCGTAGTCGCCTGCGGCCAGGACAAGGGTTTCGCCACCCTTGGCAGCGTCAAGGGCCGCCATCAACTCGTCCGCAGTTGAAACCTCGACACGAACGGCCTCGGCTTGCGGCCCCGCCGGCCACGACTCGTCTGCCGCCCGCGCCGACGCGTCGGCATCAACGGCGGCGGCGACGATCAGCAGCGTCAGACTCAGGGCCGATGCAAAGCTGGTGCGCATGGCGAATCTCCCGTTGCGGCCTCGGCCCCGTCGCCGCCAGGATACCACCATCCGGCCTGCGGAGCGACCGGAAGAATGGCGCGGTGGTGGTGGTGCGCGGCCGCGTGCGCTTCGGCCGGTGAATGGGCCGGCCGGGAGCGCGGGTCGACACCGGCGACTTCGCGCCGTTCGTGCAGTTGTTGGTCGGCGGCGCCACCACTGCTTCGCCGAGCGTGCCCGAGCCAGGCTCGCTGGCGTTGCTGGGGCTGGGCGGACTTCTGTTGCTGCGCCGCCGTTGAGCGGCATGAACCGACCCTGATCCGCGACGAGCGGGCAGGCGAGGCCATGGCCTCGTCGCAGCAGGCATGGCGGCCCGGGCATTCGACGCCGCCACGCTGAGGGACGACCATCCGCCGTGATGGACACCTCCCCACAAGCGGCCGATGCCCCCGATCGCCTGCTCGCCCACCTCGGTGAGCCGTACCCGGCGGCCTTGTGGCTCCACGCCCCGCGAGCCCGAGCAAGATTTTCGTTGCGATGCCCACACGGCAAGGGTATGCTTGATCCATTCGTCGTGGCGGCGACGTTCATCTGTACCGGGCGGGCATGACAACCTGGGCAGTCTGGGTAAAACCCAAGGCGGTGTGAGGTGCGAATGCTCTGCCGTGACGGGGCCGCGTGTGGTGTGCTGATCGCCATCGGTCTGCTAACGGGCTCTGTCCATGCCGCCACGGCCATCCCCGCGCTCCACAGCGGCGTGCTCATCCGCAACCATGACGCCTTTTCGCTCTGGCATCAGCCCCAAGGCGGCGGGGCCCTCCACGTCGGGGACACGCCCCTGTTCCCGCGCCAGGAGAGGCGGGCGTACGCGCTGTTCGGCAACTCCTTCTCGGTGACGCTGGTCCCCGGGTCCGGTGGTGCATGCGTTCTGGCCCTGATGGTGCTGTCGATGGTGCGGCCACATCGACGGGTGTAGCAACAGCGAGAAGAGAGGCAACACACAGGTACCGCTTTCGCCTGGGTGCCTTTGGTCCACTTCATCCGGGTGAAAGGAACCGGCCATGGAATCAACTGGCCCTGGTGCTGCGGCGCGAGGACGGCGGTTGCGGTGCATTCGGCCGCTGTGGGTCGGGCTCGCGGCGACGTTTCCTCTCATCGTGGTCGCGACCCCCGTCGCGGCGGTGCAGGTGTTCTACCTGGACTTTGACACCCTCGCCGGGCCGCTGCCCCACGACTACACGCCGGAGCAGCGCGACGCCATCGCCGCGGCCATGGGTGAGCTGTACGCCCCGCTGGGCGTGCAGGTGACGCACGAGCCGCCGGGCGCTGGCGTGTTCGCCAGCACCATCTTCTTCAACGCCGTCGCCGCCGGTACGTCCGACGGCATCGACTTTCGCAACGTCAGCAAGACGGACAGCGCCCGGCTCAACGCCCGGCAGATGCTCGAGATCGTCGGCATCGAGGCCGGCGATCAAACGCCGGAGCAGATCGTGCGGGCGTCGATCAACACGGCCATGCACGAGTCGCTGCACCTGCTCGGGGCGCGGCACCAGGACGCGTTCACGCTCCCGGGCGGAGGCGTGTCGACGCAGGGCATCGCCGAGCGCTACTGGCCGACCTACCCCGGCCCGCGGCAGGCGGCGTTCACCGCCAGCACATTCATGAGCCTGTCGCACGGCGCCTTCGGACTGTCCGAGCAGAAGCTGCTCAACGACGAGCTGTTCATCAGCCCGCGCTCGGCGCTCAAGGCGCTGGTGGGTGAGGCGGTGTCGCCGGCGAGCCAGTTGCCCGGCATCAACAGCCCGTTCACCGCGCAACACCTGCCCACGACGTCGTTCGCGCTGCCCAATACCATGCCGGACCTGCCGCTGCCGCCGGAGTTGGCGCCGTTTCTGCCCGAGGGTATCAGCCCCGAGGCGATCACCGCGCGCCAGCTTCAGCTCGGCGCGGAGGTCGCCATCGTCGCGGGCACGATCACGCAGGCCGAGATCGACGACGTCGACATCAGCCCGTCGCACTACTACGCCGTGCCGATCATCCCGGGCATGCCCTACACGATCGAATCCTTCTCCGAGGTGCTGGATCATCGCACCGGCTTCACGCCGTTTGACAGCGCGCTGTCGGTGATCGTCGCCGACAGCGACTCACCCAGCGGCCTGTCGTTGCATCCCTACTACGGCACGCTGGGGTTCGACGGCTTCAACCGCGACAGCTTCGAGGGGTTTGATCCGGCCATGGTCGACGTGATCGCCCCGGGCGCGCCGCACGCCATCATGATCGAAGACCAGCCGCACATGCTCGTGGAGGTCTGGGCCCAGGCGGGATTCGGGCAGCAACCGGCGCCGGGCGATTACGAGATGATCATCTACACGATCAGCATCACGGGCATCGACCTGCTGCTGGGCGACATGAACGTCGACGGCGTGGTGGACACGGGCGACGTGGCGCCGTTCGTGCTGGCGCTGACCGACGAGCAGGCCTACATCGACCAGTACGGCCTCGACCCGGCGCTGGTGGGCGACATCAACCAGGACGGCAGCTTCGACACCGGCGACGTCGCACCGTTCGTGCAGTTGCTCATCGGCGGTGACTCACAGAGCGTACCCGAGCCCTGTTCGCTGGCGCTATTGGGCCTGGGCGGATTGTTGTTGCTGCGGCGGGGGCCACGCGGCGCGCGGTTCTGGGAAAACGGTGGCGACCGGCGCGGCCGGTGCCAATGGCGACAAGTGCCAACGTGGGCGTATGGAGGGGGGCGCACGAGTTGCACCTGACCTGGGACGAGTTATGGGTTGGCACGGGCAGCTTTTGTCTCGCCACTTGTCCGCCTGCTTACAAACTGCATCAACAACTCGGCGCGGCTGGCCACGCCGAAGCGCCGGTACAGCCGCTTGACGTGCGTATGCACCGTGTGTGGGCTGCGGCCAAGCCGTTCGGCGAGCTGCTTTTCCGTCTCGCCGGTCAGAAGCCCATCGAGCACCTGTTGCATGCGCCGCGGCAGTGGCCGCTGGTCCGGCTTCTCCAGGAGCGCCAGCGCCGTGCCGAGCAGCGGGGCCAACTCGTAATGGAACAGATGCACCATGCCCACGTCGCGCGGCTCGAACGCCGGCTCGCCCACCGCGCGGTGCAGCGTGATGCCATTGATCGCCCGCGGCGACCGCCACGGCGCTGCAGGCAACTCGCTGAAGGAGATGATCCGGTCGTCGACGCCGCCCGGCTTGAGATAGTTGTTGTAAACCCGCGAGGGTACCACGCCCGGTCGTCGATCAGTTGCACGCGGCGGCGCGTGACGATGCGACCCTGGATCTGCGCGAAGCGCGGCAGCATCGGGTCATCCCGGTCGCCGCCCTCCGCCTCGAACCGTGGCCAGGCCTTTTCGGGAATCGCGCTGGACCAGCCGACGGCGATGGTCTGGGCAAGCCGCTGGTCACGCGTGCCCACGCCCCACATCTCGCCGCCCATGGCAAGCTGGGCGTGGACCATCTCACGAAGGCCCGTGAACATGTGGTTGCGCCAGACAGCCGAGCTTCCGGGGGCGGCGCCGATATCGCGGCACTCACCGATCAACTGATAGATTTGTCGCACCTTGCGAACGCCGAGGCGCTGTGACTTGCTCATGTGCACAGCCCCAAGGTCGAAGTGATGTGGCCAAGTCAAAATTACCCTGTTCAGGGGAATAGGGCAAGCAGGAAAGGGGGGGCAAATCGAAAATTGCAATGGACGCTGCTGTGCTCGCGGCGGTTGACGCCTCAGTTTTCAAGCCGGTCGCCATGTCGTCAATGACCGGCCGTCGCCGCGAACCCGGTGGCGAACCGTGAAGGCTGAGTATCCCGTCCAGGCCACCCGATCCGCCGCAACACGGGAGCACACAGATGAACGCCAGATCGAAATCGACCGTCACCGTGACAGCCATCGCGATCCTCTGTCTCGGCCTGGCGACCGCGCCCCACGCCCGGGCCGAGCCGAGCCGCTGGACCTCTTGGAGGGGGAACACATTCCGAATCTCTCCGCCCGTGAGTTCGGCTCCTTCCCGGCCGGCTTGGCGACGCATCCGGTGGAGTTCCCGGCCGGTGACTACGTCGTCTCGATCATCACGCCAGTCGTCACGTCGGATACCCACCATGACGATGCGGTGTTCATCGCGTGGTCGCACGCGTTCGGCAATGCCGGCACCTGGCACACCGCATGGCGGGCCTGGCGCGACGATGAGGATGAGGAGATCTTCATCTCGGGCGGGCAATGGACCCAGGCCGACTCGGACGCCGACGCCTTGGCCGCGACCATTCCCGAGCGCCTCGTCACGCCGTTCACGCTGGACGAGCCAGCGACGCTGCGGTTCGGGTTCGGCGACAACACCCTGCACGACAACCGGGGCGGCGTTTCGTTGGAGATCGTCATCCCCGAGCCGGCGAGCGGTGTGTTGGCGCTGCTTGGCATGGGAGCGGTGATGATGCGCCGACGCCGGGCGGGAGGATGATGGCCGGCAGTGGCCAGGCTTCGCGGGCGAGGCAGCCGCTGGCTGCCCGACTGGAATGAGAAAGGAAGTCGCGATGCAGCTCAACAGACAATCTTTGGTGCTGGCGGGCCGGCCCCGCGTGCGAACCGACCTGACCCTGGCGCTATCCGCGGCGCTCCTGGCGATCACGGTCACTCCTTCCATCTGTCGTGCCGACTTCAGCCTGAGCAGACCTGACGTCACGGCGGCTCGCTTAACCGTCAGGACACAAGCAGAATTCGAACATGGTGGCACTACCCGGAGCGAGCACCCTTTCATGTTTGGCGACTTCGCCGACAGCCTCACGCAGACCTCGGCGGACTCGAAAGCCGCGGCTGTTAACACTGCAGCAATCACGACTGACATCGGCGTGGATCCAGGCACCGGGGTTGTCACGATCGTGGTAGCGGGCCAGACGGATGGCACAATCTCGGGGGCGAGGAACGCGAGGATCAACGGGAGTTCGCAGTTCCAGGTTCGGTACGAGACGACGTCGCCGTATGCCGACGAGATCACCGGCGGCCTTTCGCTTGCCCTTGCCGGTGATGAGTGGAGTGGCGCGACGTATCGCCTGCTTTTCAGACACGGTCTGGATCAGACGTACGCGGAGGAAAGCGGTTCGGGTAACGACACGCTCAGCGACAGCATCAACGCCAGCGGTGTCATCGATCCCGGAGAGGGCTCGTTCAGCGCGCGGGCGGGAGTCAATACGGGAGGCACTTCTCTGGACAGCGGGACGTTCTATAGCGCTGCAGCGAACTTCGACCTGAGGCTGGTTCTCACTCCCGTCGCCTTCCGCTGGACCAATGTGGGTGGCGGGTTGTTCAGCGAGAGGGATAACTGGGAGACGGGCGCCGCGCCGGTCGAGAACGACACGGCCATTATCGATGAGGCCGGGACGTACACGATCACGCTCGACGACAGCGTGACCAACGCGGGCCTAAACGTGTCTGGCAACGGCGTGGATGCGACGCTGGACCCCGCCGAGCACGGCTACAGCGTGGGCGAACTGACTATCGGCGACGGCGGCTTCGGCATCATCGACGTCGAACTCGGCGGCCAGCTCACCACCGCCGGCGGCCAGCTCGGCGCCACCGACAGCGGCGGACCGGGCCACGTCACGACCACCAACCCCGACTCGCGCTGGACCAGCACCGAGGCGATCGTCCTCGCCGGCACCGGCTTCGGCGACGCCAACCCCGGTCGCGGCACCGGGCAGGCGATCCTCAACGTGCCGGACAACGGCACTGTCGAAACGCCGCTCCTTACCCTCGGCGCGGGACTGGCCCCCGGCTACCTCAGCGTGCCGTCCGGTGGCGAAATGGTCGCGTGCGACGGCATCGACCTGCGCTGGGGCAACATGGACGTCGCCGGCCCGAGCAGCGAGGTGCGCTCACCCAACGGAACCTTGGCCGTCGGCAACGCGAGCGCACCGTTCACGGGTGGCGCGAGCGGCTCGTTCGACCAGGTCATCGTGCAGGCCCCGCTCGGCGGCGGCCACGTCAGCGAGCTGATCATCACCGATGCGACCGTTGAGGCGACCAACACCGATGTTCCGGCCGTGATCGTCGGCGGCGAAGCAGGCGGCCTCATCAGCATGACCAACGGCCTGCTCGACGCCGAGGGCGGCGAGGTCCACATCGAATCCAACGGCACCATCGCCGGCACCGGCACCGTGCGCGGCAACGTCACCGGCGCGGGCACCATCTCCCCCGGCCTCTCGCCCGGCACGCTTACGATCGACGGCGACTACACCCAGACCGCCACCGGCTCGCTCATCCTCGAGATCGCCGGCCTCACGCCCAGCCTCGCCCACGACGTGCTCGTCGTCACCGGCGACGCCACCTTCGATGGCCAGATCATCTTAAAGTTCATCGACAACTTAGCTCCGAAGATGGATGACAGCTTCGACCTGATGGAGATCGGCGGAACGCTGGATCTGACGTCGGCCGGGGTTCTCGATGAAAACCTGATGCCCGGCTTTGACTTCGACGTCACGCCCACGACCGGCGGGATGCGGATGACCGCGCTCAACGACGGCCGGTACGTCCCCGAGCCCGCCAGCCTCACCCTGCTCCTGCTGGGCGGCCCCACCGCCTTGCAGCACCGTGCGGCCAACCGCGGCTCGCAGTAGTAAGGGCGCATGAGGGAGCGCGGAGCCCGTTCGCGTCCTGGTTGGCGAGCTTGGACATCGCTTGCCCGGTCCGGTCCAGCCGCGGGTGACGGCCGCACTTTGAGCGTTGATGGGGACCAGCCGGCTCGTGGGGAATCGCCGGCCGCCGGTTTGAGAAGTTTCCGTGTGTGATTCGCCTCCAGCCGGTTACAATCGCTTGGCGGGTAGGGCTCGTTGTGCGGATCGCGGGGCTGACACCGTCACGTCTTCATGAGGGAGCACAAGATGAAGCGATTTGGCGTGGTTGTTGCAGTGGTCTCGCTTGCACTGTCGGCATCGCGGGCGGAGGCGCTGACGATCGAGGTGGTTTACGACGAGGAGGCGACGCCGACTTACGATCCGGACGGCTCGCAGTTGATGTTCATCGCCAACGCCGCGGCCGCGCTTTGGCAGGACTACTTCGTCGGTGAAGGGTCGGTGACGATCGACGTGTCGTGGTCGAACCTGGACGATGATTTGCTGGGGCTCGCGGCCGCGCACTCGGACTCGATCTGGCTTCAGGCCAACCCGAGCAGCCCGTGGTACATCGACGCGACGCCGAGCGATCACAGCGAGTTCGACTTCAGCGGCACGGGCAACGCCGGCAACAACTGGTCCGGCCAGACGCTGTACCGCGATCTGGATGCCGAGCAGCAGCACTACTGGTTCGCCGGCAACCCGCCGGGGCTGATGGAGGTGGGCTACCGTGGTGCGGCCGTGGCGGGCAGCGACGCGGACGGCCGCTTCGATCTGTTCAGCACGGTTGTTCACGAGATCGGCCACATCCTCGGCATCAACTCGGGCGGCTCCGGCACATGGACCCCGCCACCGTCCCAGCTCGGCGGCGCGGTGATCGAGATCGAGCCGGAGCATGACGACGACGGGCACCTGGCGGCGCGGTCATCGTTGATGTGCGCCGGGTGCGGGGCGTTGAGCATGCGCCGCCTGCCTTCGAGCATCGACATCCTTGCCGCCGGCTTTGGCATCGCGTGGCCGTGGCTCGACCTGCCGCGGCAGGACTTCCTTGGCGGGCCTTACTGGGAAACGGGGGTTGGGTACGACCCCGGCCACACCGCGTGGGAGGGCGGGCTTGCGCCCGACGCCGACGACCAGGCGTACATCCGTCATGGCGGCACCGTCACGCTCGCCAGCAGCGTCGCGGTGCACGGCCTGCTCGTGGACGAGGGCAGTTGGCTGATCACCGACAACCACACGCTCAGCGTCGGCGAGTTGATGCGGGCGGGCACCACGCCTTTGGAAATCATCCGCGTCGATCCCGGCGGGGCGGTCGACGCGCATCGCCTGGAGGTCGGCGGGCAAATGCTCAACCGCGGCACGCTCGACGTGCATGAGCTGGCCATCGACGAAGACGGCCGGCTCGAGCTCGAGGCCGGCGTCCTGCGCGTTCACCACATCGGCGCCCACGGCGACATGGATGGCCTGATCACCGGCCACGGCACCATCGACGCCTCGGGCATCGTCAACAACACCGGCACCCTCGCGCCGGCCGGCGGCACCATGCTGCTCGTGTCCACCGCCGGCACGGGCGTGTGGAACCTCGGCGGGAACGACGGCACCGGCAACGTCGCCGTCATCAGCGGCGACCTGACCATCCTCGGCGAACACCTGACCTTCAACGGCAGCATGTCCATCGGCCCCGATCGCACCGTCGCCATCAACAGCGGCGCCTGGCGCCTCGGAACCGACGGCACGCTGCTGTTTCTCGGCGGCGTGTCCGATCCCGCCACGTTCGCCGGCCACGCGGGCGCCGGCCACGCCAGGATCGAAGGCGAGGTCGCGGTGAGCACCATTGGCATCTTCGACATTCCCGTGACATTCGAATCGGCCGCACGCGTCGAGGTCAGCAGCGCCCACGCCCGCTTGAGCTTCGCCCGCGCGACCACCTACCGAGGCGGCAGCTACACCGGCGACGGCATCATCGAACAACTCGGCGACGCCACCGTCGAGCAGGACACGCTCATCGACGTGGGCATCTACGACTTCGACGGCCACGACCACGCCCCCTCCACGACGCACATCAACCCCAACACAGTGTTCACCATCCACGCCCTGGGCATCGAAACCTCGCTGGACAACCGCTACGGCGGCACCGTCAACATCCATGGCGGCACGCTGGCGATGAACACGCACGAGCGATTCACCTTCGGCCCCGTCCCCTGGACGCTGGCCCGATCGGGCGCAATCAACCTCACCAACCCCGACTGGCTGCCCGGCCTCGGCGCCGGAGCCGCGCCCGGCGGGGCGGTCACCGGCTCACCGCTGACCGTCGAGGGCGAGATCACCGCTGGCGGCGGCAACAACCGCATCGAGGCGGACGTCACCTTCCTGCCCAACAGTGTCACCGCGCTGGCCGACCACGTCAGCGCGCTGACGCTGGCCGGCGCGACAACCTTCCACGGCGGCAGCTTCATCGGCGACGGCACCTTGCACCAGGTCGGCGACGTCACCGTCGCCGGCGACACCGAGATCAACGTCGCGACCTACGACTGGGACGGCCTCGAGGCGACGCCCTCGAACACCACCATCGAGTCCGGCGTCAGCTTCACCCTCGAGGTCAACGCCCTCGACACACCCAGCGGCGGAGGCTACGGCGGCGAGCTGATCGTCAAGAACGGCGCGACACTCGCCATCGCGACCCCCGGCCCGTGGACCATCGGTTGGTACGCCCGCCTGCACGCGCAGAGCACTGTCACCGGCAGCCCGCTGCACAACCAGGGCATGATCACCGGCACTGGCACAATCGACACCGACCTGGACAACTTCGGCACGATCTCGCCTGGCATGCCGATCGGCGGCATGGTCGTCACGGGCACGTTCGCCCAGCATCCCGGGGCAGATCTGCACATCGAGATCGGCGGCGCCACGCTCGGCATGCACGATTGGCTGGCGATCAGTGGCGCGGCCACGCTCGATGGCGAGTTGAACCTGGCGCTGATCGATGGCTTCGTGCCGGCGAGCGGCGACGTCATCGCCATCCTCGCCGCCGCCGACGGCATCGCCGGCACACTCGCCAACGCCAGCCCCG
Organism: Phycisphaeraceae bacterium; assembly: GCA_007125385.1. Taxonomy (GTDB): domain Bacteria; phylum Planctomycetota; class Phycisphaerae; order Phycisphaerales; family Phycisphaeraceae; genus SKPT01. The sequence continues at coordinate 14,882 of SLDI01000350.1, forward strand.
GCCAGCGCCTGGACACGGTTGATGGCCTCGGGTCGTTCACCGTGCACTACGGCCCCTCCAGCGCGTTCAACCCCGACCAGATCACGCTCAGCGACTTTCAGCTCGACCTGCTGCTTGGCGACATGAACCTCGACGGCGCTGTCGACACCGGCGACGTCGCCCCGTTCGTCCTGGCGCTGACCGACGAGCCCGCCTATCAGGCCCTGTACGGCATCGACCGCGCGCTCGTCGGCGATATCAACCAGGACGGCGCCTTCGACACCGGCGACGTGGCGCCGTTCGTGCAGTTGCTCGTCGGCGCCGACTCGTCGTCGGTGCCCGAACCGAGCAACCTCACCTTGCTGGCGATGGGCGGGCTGACGCTGCTGCGCCGGTGTCCGGCAAGGGCGGTTGACTCTCTGACGGCCACCGCTGATCACGCCACGGGGGGCCGGAGTCGTGCCGGCAAGCTGGGCGAGTCGGGGTATCGACGCCGTGAAAAATAGCCTTTGGTGTGAGTCGGAGATGCGGTGCACTCGACGGTGACCGACATCACGCCCAGGCGGTCCCGCCCCGGGCAGCCCCTTCGTCGCGACACGATTGAGGCAGAGACTTGGTCACCGGCAAACTGCTACGTGCTCTGGCCCGCGACCCAGCCATCAGGCCGGTCGGGCTTCGGCTGAGCCTCCTCACCCTCATCCACGCCCCCGCCACCGCGGGCGTGGATCTGGCCGAGGCCTGGCCCGGACGTCGAGCAGGTGATGCGCGACAGCCTGGTCGCGCCGGTGATCGAGTTCACGGTCGACTTCGCGCCGTTCATGCACGTGCAGTTGCTTGGCAGAGACCCAGGTACCGCCGTACCGCGGTCCGGGAGCCTGGCGCTGGTGAGCGCCGGCGGCTTGATGCGGCTGCGGCGATGGCGGGCCGGGGTGAGCTTCGGCAGGGGAACAACCTGTTTCTGACGGACCTGGACGGAGATGGTTGGCTGGAGCTCAATCGGGCGGGCATGGGGGCCAGCTTGAACGTCATCGATGGGACGGTTTCCATCGGTGGTCGGATCGATATGACTGTATCCGGCGACACGGTGGGCATACTCGATGTGCAGCAGGCCATGGTGGACGCGGACCGGCCGCTGCTCGGCCACAGCGGGGCGGTCGCGCAGGTGCTGCTGACAGAGGCGGGGCACCTCAGCATCGGCCAAGCCGCCCTCTCCAACCGGGCCAACAGCGACAAGAGCCTCCAGACTCGCGCCCTGGTCGAAGGCCCCGGCTCGCGGTGGGACGTCGACGGGACGCTCACGCTTGGATGGCTTGGTGACGGCCAGAGCGACACCCTGCTGAGCGTGGACGTGCTCGACGGCGGTGTGATCACCAGCAACCTGGGCCTGCTCGCCGCAAGAGACAGCCTCGAGATCGGGCCCCACAACGCCATTGTCGAGGTCACGGTCGGCGGCAGCGACTCGCGCTGGGACATCACCAGCGACCTGGGAATCGCCGGCGACACCGACGGCTCCAGTGACGGGGTGGCGGGCACCGCGACACTCAACATCGTCGAGGGCGGCGCGGTCACCAGCCGCGACGCCTGGGTCGCCGAAGAAGCCGAACCGTCGAGCTCGGCAGCGGCATGACCTTCAATTTTCTCGCCGGCCGCCTGAACTTGAGCGAGGATCTGCTCGCCACGACACCGCGGATGAACCGCCTGCTGGGAACGATCCCGACGATCCAACCCGGCCAGCACCTCAGTATCGCGGGCGAAACCAACCTTCAGACGGGATTGGTGCTCGACGGCGGGCAGTTCTCCACCGGCTCGCTCACGGGAAGTACGTCGCTGCTGGACTTCCGCAGCGGCACACTCGCGCTGACCGGCGATGACCTTTCAATCGACAGCGGCGGGCTGCTCGGGTCGCACCTGCATCTCGACGCGGATCGCGGTGTTCACGTCACCGATACGATCGTTGTCGCCGGCAGCGGGGAGTTGGCCGTCACCGGGGGCGAGGTGCAAGCCAACGTCCTTGACAACGCGGGCACGTTGTGGCTCGACGGTGGGGTGGCCAGCCGCGTCAGCGGCTCGACGCTCGTCAACACCGGCATGGTCCGTGGGCACGGGCGGATCAGCATGGCGCTGGACAACCGCACCGGCGGGCAGATCCGCGTGGCGGCCGGCGACACGCTCACGTTCGCCGGCTCCGGGCACACCAACAGCGGGCGGATCGAACTGCTGGGCGGCACCGTCGAAGTCGCCGAGGGCGGCACCTTCGAGAATGATCCAGAAGGCTTGATCGCCGGCCACGGGGCCGTCCTGATGCCCTGGCTGTTCAACGAGGGGCAGATGAGCTTCAGCGGCCCCACGGACGTCCATGGCGAGCTGATCAACGCCACCGGGGATCCGGACGTGGGCATTGCCATCGGCGGCGATGCCGGGGCCACGTTCTGGGCAGACGTCCACAACGCCAGCGGCCTGTTCCGCGTCGCCGCCAACAGCTCCGCCACCTTCTTCGGCGCCTTCGCGGGTTCTGGAATCTCCGGCCCCGGCGACGTCTACTTTGAAGCCGGCATGACGCCCGGCACCAGCCCTGGCGTGGCGAGCTTCGGCGGCAACGTCCACCTCGGAACGCATGCCGACCTGGAGATCGAGATCGCCGGCGTCGACCGCGGCACACAGCATGACGCCCTTGACGTCGCCGGCCTGCTCAGCGTCGCCGGCCGCCTGAACGTCGTGCTCCTCGATGACTTTCAACCTCAGCTTGGCGACCGTTTCGACGTGCTCAGCTTTTCGGCCGTCGAGGGAGAGTTCAGCCAGCTCACGCTTCCGCCGCTCGACGAGGGCCTGGCGTGGGGGGATCACCTCTTGACCACGGGTGAGCTCACGGTCGTCGCAGATCATCTGCTCGGCGACATGAACATCGACGGCGCCGTTGACACGGCTGACGTGGCGCCGTTCGTGCAGGCGCTGACGGACCCGGACGGCTACATGGTCCAGTTCGGCGTCGACGAGGCGACGATGATCGCCCTGGGTGACATCAACCAGGACGGCGCGTTTGACACCGCCGACGTGGCGCCGTTCGTGCAGTTGCTGGTCAGTGGTGGGTCGACCAGCGTGCCCGAGCCCGGCTCGCTGGCGCTGCTGGGCCTAGGCGGCCTGTTGCTGCTGCGGCGGCGAGGGCCACGCGGCGCGAGGTTCTGGTAAAACGGCGGCGACCGGCGCGGCCGGTGTCGGCGGCGACAAGTGCCAACGTGGGTTTGCGCAGGGGGAGGCATGAGGGTCGAACTGATCTACGAGCGAGACGGTGCACCGGTCGCCAGGGCACGCTGGAACCTGTGAGCGGCGATGTGCCGCGTGGGCCGGGCGTGGCCTGGACGGAAACGCAGCAACGGGCCTCGACGTGGACGATCTGACGCCGCCGCGGTATATCCGGTAAGCCCCATGGCGGAGGCGCACGTTGCGGCGACCTTGCCGCATCTGGCCCCGCAGGTGCCGGCCAACGGGCGTCTACACCGTGAGGCCGCTTCGGCCGTTGCTGCACGTGCACCCTTGGTGGATGCTGGATCAAGCACAAGGCGTCGTGGGCGCGGGAGCGGTGGCCGGAGGGGGAAGGCCAAGACACGACGGTGCCTGGCTCTGGTAAACGGGGCAGATTTTTGTTGCCCTTTGACGGCGTTGTGGGTAACGTAGGTTTCAACCCCTCTGCTCATTTCGGAGATGTCATCCGCAGGGGTGGGTGGCAGCCCGCCGCAACTCCATGCGGCGACGAGGGAGGACCGATGACAACCGACCTTTTCGCGTCTGCCCGCCACCGTCTGGTTCAACCAGGCCTGCTGCGCCGTAATGGCGCGGATCCTTCAGCCCTCAACCACTTCGGCGGTTCCTCGCCTCTGGACTGGCAGTCGGACCCACCGTCCTCTTGTGGCGGTTGCTGATCTCCGGATCCGCAAGGCAGACATGTTCTTCCTGTCTTTCATCTGCACAACATGAGTTCGGGTGGCGGGTTGTGTGCCTCGGCCGGGCCGCTGGCGCGGCAGTCGACCGTTTCGCACCTTCAAGCCAGGGGTTGATTCATGTGCACCATCAAGTTCTCCGGGCTCACTGGCCGCGTGGTCGCGTTGGCGCTGATCGGCCTCATCCTCGCCCCCACCCCCAGCGTCCACGGCGACCATGACGGCGTGCATGTTTGGACGCTCGACACCGGTGGCAACTACTACACGGCGGAAAACTGGGATCCCAGCGGAGTCCCGGGCGATGCCGACATTGCGCGCTTCTTCCGGGCGGATGACGGAAGCCTGTTGATCGTGCATTTCTCGCCGGACACTCTTACGTCTCCGGCCAGCGACCGTCTCCTGATCCCCCAACATCGGATCATGTTCAACCTGGGACCCAACACGACGTATCAGTTGCACGGTGACGGCGACCCGGACCAGGGCGCGTCGCTGGTGCTCGGGCAGGGGTTTCATACGACGGAAGGGGTCATTCCGGGACTGGGGGTGTTGGCGGTCGCGGGCGGAACGCTGGCGGGAGTGGACGCGGTGCTGGGGCTCAACGCCAGCGCCTTGTTCCCGAGCTTCAGCAGCCGCGGCGAGCTGGGCGTTGGCGGCGGCGCCACAGCAGACTTTTCGCGCGACATGTACGTCGGCTATGGCGGCCACGGCGAGTTGTTCGTGGCGCCGGGCGGGACGGTGGTGACGGGTCGCAACGCCTACTTGGGCTATCAGCCGTTGATCCCCGTCAGCCGGGGCGAGGCCTTTCTGGCGGGGGCGGACGCTCAATGGATGATCGGGGAGTCGCTGTTCGTGGGCGGATCCAGCGGTGCCGCAGGCGGGCAGGGGCTCGTGAACATCGAGCAGGGGGCCCGGCTCCAGGTCGGGCAGACGATCCACGTCTGGGGCGGGGGTCAGATCGAGCTCGACGGCGGCGACAGCCGACTGCTGGCGGCGGACCTGATGGTCGACGGCGGGCAGGTGCTGCACCACGACGGCGGCGTCAACCTGTCGACCGATCTGTCGACCATTACAAGCGCGTTTGACATCGGCCGGGGCACCGGCACAGGGACGCTCACGATCACGGGTGGCGGGCGGGTCGAAAGCGATCACGCCGCGGCGCTGGCGGTCCATGACAACGCCGACGGACACGCCACCGTCAGCGGCACGGACGCGCAGGACAATCCGTCCACCTGGCGCGTCGCCTCGCTGTTCGTGGGCGGGCGATGGGCGACCCCGGGCGGGCATGCGACACTGAACGTCGAGGATCAGGGCCAGGTCCACGTTGACGGAAGCATGCGCGTCTGGCACGCCGGCGAGGTCACGCTGGGACCGAGCAGCCAACTGACAGCCTCGCGGCTGTTCCTCAACGGTGGCAGCGTCGCCCGAACCGGCGGCTGGCTGGCCTTCTCCGACAGCGGCGAGGTCCTCGGCCTGGGTGAAGGCACCTTCTTCGGGATCGGTTCCGGGACCGGCGAGCTCGAGATGACGGCCGGGGCCACGCTCGTGGGCGGGTCGCACAACGACCTGGGCCGTCACGCCGGCAGCACCGGCATCGCCACCCTCAGCAACCCGGGTACCCAGTGGACCGGCACGCGCCACTACGTCGGCAACCATGGTGTGGGGGAGCTGTCGATCGAGGACGGCGCGGCCGTGCACAGCATCGCCCTGGTGATCGGCATGCAAACGGGACCCACCTCGGGCAGTCGAAGGGCGCTGAATCGGCGCTGAAAATGGACCCACCGCAGCAAACTCCGGACGCTGGAGGCCTGAGCGAACAGGCCCATCCA
>SLDI01000698.1:0-6498 GCA_007125385.1 Phycisphaeraceae bacterium
CGGCCGCGCGACCCGAGCCACTTGCCCATGCCCCAGGGCACGATCGCCTGGCCCGCCTTGTCGATCACCTGCCGCAACGTCGCATCGAACGCCTGGCCGTCGGCAAGCTCGGCGCGGGTGTTGACCGCCAGGACCTCGAGGCGCTCGGCGGTGACGACGTGGCGTGCGGCGACGATGAGCAGTTCGCCATCGCCCTTGGCGCGCAGGGACGTCGGCTCGTCAGCCTGCTCGATGCGCCAGCGGGTCAGCCCGCTGGCCGCGCGCAGCCGGGCGTATTGCGTGTAGGGGGCATCGTCGGCCAGCAGCAGGCAGCCGATCACCGTGTGCGTCAGGCCCGCGCGCTGGCGGGCGTGGCGCAGGTTCGCCGCCGCGGCGTCGAGGAATCGCTCGACGTCGAAGCACGGCTGCAAGTGCACGTGGGCGTCGACGAGCGTGGCCGTCATGGTCCCGGGGAGCTAGGCACCGCGGAAGGGTCCGGCGTGTCGACCGGCGGCGGGTCGCTGGCCGCGGCGGAAGGGTCCTGCTCGTACACCGCGCGCACCTTCCAAGGCTTGAGGCCGTGGCTCTCGTGGTAGATGCGCACCAGCAGCTCCGAGAGCACGCCCATCATGATGAACAGGATCGCGAGGATGAACATCATCATGGCGAAGAGCACGAGCACGTTGTTGTTCAGCGACACCGCCAGGCCGTGCTCGGTCAGGTGCCCCGTGCGCTGGACCAGCGCGATGCCCAGCGACAGGAACGCCAGCACCGCCGACGCCAGCGAGACCTTGCCGAAGAAGTAGATCGGCTTGGTCAGGTAGTCGCCGAGGAACTTGATGGTGACCAGGTCGAGGAGGACCTTGACGGTGCGGTTCAGGCCATACTTGCTGTCGCCGGCGGTGCGTGGACGATGGTTGACGACGGTCTCGGTGACGCGGGCGCCGCGCCATTTGCAGATCGCGGGCAGGAAGCGGTGCATCTCACCGTAGAGGCGCACGTCTTCGACGACCTCGCGGCGGTAGGCCTTGAGCGTGCAGCCGAAGTCGTGCACCTCGCGCGTCCAGGTGATCTTGCGAATGAGGCGATTGGCGATGACCGAGGGCAGGCGTCGGCTCAGCAGGCGGTCGTGGCGGTTGCGTCGCCAGCCGCTGACGATGTCCCAGCCCCTGCCCTCGTCGAGGCGGGTCACGAGGCGGGGGATGTCGTGCGGGTCGTTCTGCCCGTCGCCGTCCATGGGCACGAGGACCCGGCCGCGGGCGTGCTCGAAGCCCGCGGCGAGCGCGGCGGTCTGCCCGAAGCGCCGCGTGAACTGCACGACGCGCACGCGCGGGTCGGCGGCGGCGATGCGGCGCAGGCGGTCGAGCGTGCCGTCGCGCGAGCCGTCGTCGACGAAGATGATCTCGTAGCGCAGCTCCTGGGCCTCGATGACCTGGGCCAGCTCGGCGTAGACCTGCCCGACGCTGTCCTGCTCGTCGAGCACGGGGATGATGACGGAGACGTCGCAGGTGTCGCTGCGGCGGTTGTTGCTTGGCATGATCACGGGTTGCTTCCTTTCCTTCCGTTGCGTCCAAAGCAGCTCGTGGGCGTTGTCAGGCGGGCCCGGCGCTGCCGGGCTGGCGGTCGAGCGTCTCGGGCGTCGGCTGGCGCATGTGAATGAGCCTGGCGGGCACGCCGCCGACGATCGCGCCCGGTGGCACGTCCTTGATGACCACGGCATTGGCGCCGATGATGCTGTCGTGGCCGACGCGGATGTGGCCGAGCACGGCCGCGCCGCAGCCAATGTCCACGCGGTCCTCGATGACGGGCTTGGCGTTGCGGTCGCTGGCGCGGGCGATGCCCAGCGTGGTGTTCTGGCGGATGATGCAGTCGTCGCCGATGCAGCGGGCGCCAATGATCATCCCGCCGAAGTGCTCGAGGCGCAGGCGCCGGCCGACCTGAACGGTGTAGCTGAGCTTGATGCCGCACAGGCACTCGGTCAGCGGGTAGAGCAGCTTGTAGAGAAGCGAAAGCGGGGCGCGGAGCAGGCGCGGCCGGTCCATGCGCCAGTTGCCCAGGCGGTGCAGCGCCAGCACCCAGAAGCCCTGCGACAGCAGGCCGCGCTCCTGCGTGCGCCGGTCCTCGTTGATCAGCGCCAGCAGGCCGATGCCCGGCGGGTTGAGGTTGCGATCGCCGCGCGGCAGTTCCGGCGCGGGGGCGGGTGGTGGCGGGTGTCGGGCGATCATGATGCACTCCCGGAACGGGGCACGGGTGAAGGCGATCAACGCGAAGGCGGGCGATCCGCGGTGTTCGTTAGGTTTCGCGAAGCCGCAAGCGGCCCTTGATCCATGTTCCTCTGTGGCTCGCTTCGGCGCGGCAGCAGGCTGTGGCGGATGAAGTCGCGCAGGAATCGTGGCGGGTCGGGGTCGGGCCTGGCCTGGAGCCGCCGCCGCACGCGCCAGCAGGCGAAGGCGGCGAGGAAGACCAGGTCGTTGAGCGCGGCGTAGCCGCGGCCGTACGTCTTGCAAAAAAAGTGCCGCCGCGAGGCGAACCAGTACGCCGGCACCGGCCTGGCGGCGCGGTTGGCGCCGGTGACGCCCGAGCTCTGCCCCACCAGATGCACGACACGGGCCTCGGGCACGTACCAGCAGCGCCACCCGGCCCGGCGCGCCCGCCAGGCCAGGTCCTGCTCCTCGTAGTAGAGGAAGTAGCGCTCATCCAGCAGGCCCACCTGCTCGAAGACCTCGCGACGCACCAGCATCGCCGCGCCGCTGACCCAGTCGGTGGCGTGCGCCGCGTCGCGCGGCGGCGGGGCGATGACGCGATGGGCCAGCAGCCGGCTGACCAGGCGCAGGCGGATGGCCTTGTTGAACTCGCCGGCGATGCTGTGGAAGCGAAACGCGCTGGGCCGGGCCGAGCCGTCCGGGTTCTCGATGCGCGGGCCGACGAGCCCGACGTCCGCGTGCTCGTCCATGAAGCGCAGCAGCGTCGCCAGCGCGCCGGGTCGCACGAGCGTGTCGGGGTTGAGCATGAGGATGTAGCGCGGCGGGTTCGCCCGGTGCAGGGCCGCGGCGATGGCGAGGTTGTTGCCGGCGGCGAAGCCGCGGTTGCGCTCGCAGACGCGCAGGCGCACCCAGCCTGACCAGCCGCGCTGGGCGATGGCGTCGGCGATGCGCTGGGCGGAGTCGTCGGCGGAGCCGCCCTCGACGACGTCGACGCGCGCCAGGCCGGGCAGCGCGGCCAGCTCGGGCTCGAGGCTGGCCAGGCAGTCGATGGCCAGGGCGGGCGTGCGGTAGTTGACGATGACGATGAGCAGGCGCATGGGCGGTTACGTGATGGCTCGGGGTCGTGATCGCGACGGTGCGGCGGCGCGTTGGGCGGCACGTTGCGGGGCCAGGCAGGCGATGAGGCCCGCGCCGATCATGAGGATCAGGGGGTTGGCCATGGCGTTGACCATCTTGTCGATGAGGTAGAAGCTCACGGCCAGCGTCAGGGCGAGGGTGGGGCCGACGGCCGCGGCCGATGCGGGGGGGCGGCACATCGCGGGGCGGTAGCGCTGGTAGAGCAGGATGGCGGGCATCAGCAGCAGCCCGACGTAGGCCGCCAGCCCGATCAGGCCGTAGCGCCCGAAGGTGATGACCCACATGGAGTCGAGCAACTGGACCTCGCGGCCCTCCTCGTCGATGCGGTAGCGGCCCCAGCCGGCCCAGCCCAGCAGCGGGCGCTCCCAGGCCCGGCCGAGCATCGCGTTCTCGGAGTCGAGACGGAGCTGGAGCGAGGCCTGGCGATCGGGCGGGGCGACGGGCTCGATCGCCTCGACCAGCCACTGCCCCGTGGCCAGGCCGGTGGCCCGGGTCGTGACATAGACCGGCACCGCGAGGATCAGCCCCAGCAGCGCGACGCGGCCGACGGGCGTGCGCATGGCGAAGTAGGCGGTGACGGCCAGCCACATGAGCAGGGTCGGGCCCAGCGAGCGGGCGATGATGGTGGTCGACGCCAGGACGATCGCCAGGGCGAGCGTCGGCACGCCGAGCAGGCGGCGTTGGGCGCCGCTGTGCCACAGGATGAAGGCGATGACCGAGGCCAGGGCCAGGAACATCGACACCGCCAGGGCGTGCTGGAGGAAGACCATGGGGCGGAACCCGCCGGCGCGGATGTGCTGGGCGAACGAGTGCTGGTGGAAGCCGTAGAGGATGTTGTGCAACTGCGGGCTCATGCGGACCTCGTAGAGCACCAGCGGCACGTAGAGCATGCCGCCGAGCACCACGGCCACGCCGGCGTCGCGCAGGGCGTGGGGGTTGGTCAGGTAGAGCCGGCCCATGAGGTAGGGCAGGCCCCAGCCCAGGATCTGCGAGAGCCCGGAACTGAGCCCGTCGTACAACCCCAGGCCGTTGGCCAGCGAGGAGAAGACCGGGGTGATGCACCAGGCGATGATGGGCAGGTCGAACCATCGCGGGCGCAGGCGAGCGAGCCGGCCGTAGTCGAAGAAGCTGACGCAGATGAACGTGGAGACGGTGATGGCGACGATCTTGGAATAGTCGGGCAGCCCGGCGAACTGGTAGCGGGCCTCGGGCAGCAGCAGCAGGCCCAGCGTGTAGGCGGCGAGCACGGCGCGGCGAGGCTGAAGCAGGAGGAACAGCCCCAGCACGACGAGCGGGAAGCCCATCAGGGCCAGGTGGGCGAGGGCGGTCATGGGGCGTCAGATGTTCAAAGCGCGTGCCAGCGGCAATGCCCGCTTGCCCGTTTCGGCCACGCGATTCGCGCAGGGCGGGTGTCAGAGCGTAAACGGCGTGCCCAGGCCCATCGCCGCCCGGGCGGTGACGAGCCCGATGAGCACGGCGGCGAACAGGCCGGTGTGCACCAGGTCCTGCATGCTCGTGCTCAGGCCGTGCCACGCGCTGGCCAGCAGCAGCGTCAGGTAGTGCGGGGCGTCGGCCAGGGCGATGACGGCCACGGCCCCGACGATGCCCCAGCTCGCGAACGCCACGGGCAGGCCCACGACGATCGTCACCAGCTTGGCGAACTGGCCGAGGGTGTTGAACTGCGGCTTGCCCAGCGCCAGCAGCGCCGGGTTGAGCGTGGTGCCCAAGACCTTGGGCCAGAGCCCGATGGCGAGCAGGGGCAGCATCCACGAGGCCTGGATGTAGCGCTCGTCGTAGAGCAGGAGGATGATCTGATCGCCGACGCACACCACGGCGGCCAGGCCCAGGGCGACGCAGCGCAGCAGCCGGCCGCGATGCGTGAGGATGCGCTCGCGAAGTTGCCGCCGGGGCAGGTGCCTGCGGCTGGAGATCGCGGGCAGGACGACGCGGTTGTTGAGCTTGCTGATCAGCGCCCGCGGGGCCTCGGTCATGACATAGGCGATGACGAACACGCCGAACATCTCGATGCTCAGCAGTTTGCCCAGGATGAGCCGATCGGCATAGGTGGCCAGGTAGGTCAGCGCGGTGGCCATGAAGATCCAGACGCCGAAGCCCAGCAGCTCGCGCCCCGCCGCCGACTCCCATCCCAGGCGATGGCGGAACCCGGGCAGGCGCCACATGCGATGGCTGACGATGGCGCGGTAGAGCCCGCCGGCCAGCGCGCCGAGGATCAGCGCCCAGACGCTGGGCCAGATCAGCGCGACGGAGACGACGACGCTGACGTTGACGATCTGGCGCGTCAGGTCCAGCAGCGAGATGCGGCCGAGCTGGAGCCGGCGGTTGAGCACGAAGATGGTGATGGCGTCGAAGCCGCCCAGCAGCGAGACGATCCCGGCCACCGGCAGCAGCCACAGCAGCATGGGCTGGTCGTAGAGCCGGGCCAGGGGCCAGGCCAGGGCGGCGGTCATGGCCCAGAGCAGCACGCCGCGGACAATCTGCAGCGTCCAGGCGGTGCGCAGGAAGGCCGGGTCCTCCCCGCGGTCGCTGCGGATGATGCCCGGGCCCAGGCCGACGTCGGAGAACATGATCAGCCCGCGACGGGCGATGTTGACCAGCCCCATCAGGCCGAACGCCTCCGGCATGAGCAGGCGAGCCGCGGCGACGTTGCCCACGAGGCGCACGACCTGGGCGGTGCCCTCGCTGAACATGATCCACGACGCGCCGCGCATCGCCTGGCGCTTCAGCGGGCGCGTCGAGGCAATCGGTTCGCCGGGTGAGCTGGTCATGAGCGGACATGGCCTCGCGGCGTCGGGTTATTCAGCCGGGCGCAGTTGACCTCTGCGCTCGGTCATGGCTCTCGGGGGCCGCTGACACGGATTCCGCTTCAATCGCGGGCGGAACGGCCACACCGCGCCGTGACGCGTTGATGTAGGGTGGGTAGAGCGAAGCGAAACCCACCGGTTGCGGCGGAAAGCACGGCCAGCGTGGTGGGTTTCGCTGCGCTCTACCCACCCTACATCACGCCGCCACGCCGTAGTTCACGGCGTTGGGTGCCACTGGCGGCTTGCCCGCCAGTGCCCAGGTGCAACGAAGGACCACGACCACCCAAGCCATCCTTGATCACCGCAGAATCCATACCTTCAAGTCGATGTGACGCCCGGGCACTGGCGGGCAAGCC
>SLDI01000144.1:0-6492 GCA_007125385.1 Phycisphaeraceae bacterium
ACAGGCTGCCGAGGAAACGTGTGAGAGAGAGGCGGCGTTCGCGATGGTCCGCGATCCGAACGAAGGCGCGCGTCTGGTTCAGGCTGCCGCTGGAAGAAAGGTGCGAGCCGACGGAGGCGAGGACGGTCTTGACGCCGTCGATCGCCATCAGTTCGCGTTCCATCGTGGCCATGACCTGATCCATCGCCTCGATGCTGACGCCTTCCGGCGTGCGGACGACCAGTTCGAACTCGCTTTCGTCAAGCTCGCCCGGCGTCCACTCCTGCTGCACCCAGCCGTAGATGGGCACGGCGGAGGCCATGACGGCCAACGCGAGAATCACCACGGGGAGGCGATGATGGACGGCCCAGTTGAGCGCCGCCGTGTAGCCGCGGTCGATCGGGGCGTAAAACCCGCCGCGTGAGGCCGCCTTTTCGTTCGAGGCCTTCGCCTGCTCGCCGCGGAGCATGCGTGCGCTCATCATCGGCGTGAGCACGAAGGAAACCACCAGGCTCACCAGCACGGCTACCGCCGCGGTCAGTCCGAACTGAAACAGAAACAGCCCCGACACGCTGGACATGAACGAAACGGGCACGAAGATCGCGACCAGGCAGAGCGTGGTGGCGGTGACGGCCCCGCCGATCTCGCCGGTCGCCTCGCGAGCCGCTTCGAACGCCGTCATTCCCTTCTCTTCCACGAAGCGGAAGATGTTCTCCAGCACGACCAGCGCGTTGTCGATCACCACGCCCACCATCAGCACCAGCGCAAGCATCGTCACGCTGTTGAGCGTGAAGCCCATCACCCACATCATGGCGAAGACGGAAATCAGCGAGACGGGAATCGCCACGCCCGCGATCACCATCGATCGCCAGCTCCGCATGAACAGCAGGATCACCAGGCAGGCGAGGATGCTGCCGGCTACCAAATGCATGTTGATCTCACGCAGAGCTGCGTGGATGTAGAGCGACTGGTCGCGGACGATCTCCATCCGCACGTCGCCGGGCAGTTGATCGGCGACGATATCGAGTTCGGCCTTGACCGCCTCGATTACGGCCACGGTGTTCTCGCCCGTCTGCCGCAGCACCTCCAGCGTGACCGCCGGCTCGCCATTGAGGCGGGCGATGGAGCGCTGCTCCTTGGTGCCGTCCTCGGCCCGGCCGATGTCCGAGAGGCGAATCGGCACGCCGTTGCGTGTCTCGACGACCAGGTCGTCAAAGAGGCGCGGATCAAGCAGGCGCCCCATCGTGCGCAGCGTCTGCTCGCGCTGGCCCGCGGTGACGTGACCGCCGGGGATGTCCACGTTCTGTGCAAGCACCGCGTCGCGCACCGTTGCGATCGGCAGGTTGTACGCTGCCAGCCGGCCGGGGTCGATCCACAGGTTGATCGCACGTTCGAGTCCGCCGACGACGCGGACCTCGCCCACGCCGGCAGCTCGCTCGATCCGCCGTTTGACCGTCCGATCGGCCAGCTCCGTCAGCTCACGCATCGAGCGATCGCCGTAGATGGCAATCTCGAGGATGGGGGAATCCTGGCTGTCGACCTTGCTGACGATGGGCGGGTCGATTTCGCGTGGCAGGTCGCCAATGATCGCCGCGACACGATCGCGAACGTCCTGTGCGGCGACGTCGATGTTTTCGCCAAGGTTCAGGTTCACGCGGACGACGGAGCGGCCCGGGGCGGAGATGGAGGTCAACTCGTCGATGCCGCCGATGGTGTTGACCGCTTCCTCGATGCGTTCGGTGATCTGCGTCTCCACCTCGACGGCCGAGGCGCCTGGCAGGTCGGTGGACACCACGACGCGAGGCATTTCCATGTCAGGAAAGCGATCGACTCCCAACTGGAAGTATGCCGCTGCCCCGGCCACCAGCAGCGCCAGGATCATCATCGTCGCGAACACCGGAAGGCGGACACAGGTTTCGGCGAACTTGTACATGGTCGACTCAATGCGGACAGTGGGAAGGGTGTGGTTCAGTCGTCGGCAGCCACAACGCGAACCGGGTCGCCGGACTGGATGGCGCCGGGCTGGCGGATGACCTGGTCGTCGGGGTCGAGGCCGTCAGTAATCTCCATCCACGCGTCAGAGCGCCGGCCGATGGTCACCGTCCGCGCCACGGCTTCACCGTCCTCGACGATGAACACGCGGTCCACGCCGGCGAAGCTTGCAATCGCGTCGGGGGGGACGGTGATGGCCGGATCATCGTCTTCGATGACGATGCGCCCGCGAGCGAACGCACCGGGCCGCAGTGTGCCGGGGTTGTCCACATCCGCCTCGACCTGAAGCACACGGCGTCCCTCGTCGATCAGCGGGCTCAGCCGCGTGACCGTTGCTTCGTGTTCCCGAATGTCATTTTCCACGGTGAAACGCAGCGGTTGGCCCTTCTGGACCAGGGCCGCGCGGCGCTCTGGCACTTCCACGCGCAGCCTCAGCCGATCGGTCCGGACCAGCCGAACGACCGGGTCGCCTGCGTTCAGGTATTCGCCGAGGCCCGCGATGCGCTGCTCGACCGCGCCGGTAAACGGCGCACGGATGATCGTGTCGCTCAGCCGCTGGCGAGCGATTTCCACCTGGGTTTCCCGCTCCTGAAGCAGGGCCATTCGGTGGCGGGCTTCCTCCAGCGCCTCTTCGTAGCGCGTCTCAGCCACTTCGACGGTGAGTTCCATCGATTCCAACTCAGACTGCGGGCTGATCCCTCGCTGCGACAGTGGCACGGTCCGTTCCAGATTCCGTTGCGCCTCGGTCAACTCCGCCTGGGCGCGCTTGACGAGGTTGAGGCTTGCCAGGTCTGCCGAAGGAGCATCGCTGCGGCCGTCGGGGTCCATGCCCAGCCGCACCCGTGCCTGTGCAAGCTGGGCCTCCGCCTGTCGGACGTCCAGGTCGTAATCGCGTTGCTCGATCTGTGCGAGCTGGTCGCCTTCTTCGACGACGTCGCCGAGATCCACGTCCAGCCTCTGGAGCCTGCCGCCGACCTTGACGCTCACCGTCGCCGAGTCGTATGCCCCGAGCGAGCCGACAACGTCGACGGTCCGTTCGAGGGTGCGTTGTTCCACGTCGGCCAACTTCACCTGGCGTGCATCGGCGACTGTTACCGCGTCGGCCACTTCATCGTCGGCTGTCACCCATACCCAGACGCCGACACCACCGGCCACGACGAGCAGGCCGCCCGCAACGTACTTGAACCATGACCATTGTCGCATCCGCTCTGCCTCACCGTTCAAAGGGCTTAATCAGCCAATAAGGAATGAACACGATTGTAGCAGCCACGGCTCGCATGAACGACGGTCGCGTACGGAAGTGTGCGAGTGCTCGTGTGGCACACAGGCACTCACGTTACGATACACAACCCGCTGCGATCCAATGCGTAACGGCGCTGCACCCACCCGCTATGCCGGCCGTTGCACGGGAGCCACGCAGGGGCCGCGAAGGAGTGATGCAGATGTACAAGCCCACTCGGACCATGGCAACGATCGGCCTGACACTCATCGGTTGTCTTCACGGTTGCGCCTCCGTCGGGCCACGCGAGGGGTTTGGTGATGTGGCGAGAACGGTGGAGGCGCGTACGCCGGAGCAGGTGGTGTGGCGCACCGGCGGACTGGAGGACGATGAGGCTGACCAGGCCGTGGCGGAACTGCTTGACCAGCCACTCACTGCCGATGCCGCCGCCCAGATCGCCCTGCTGAACAACCGCCGCCTTCAGGCAACGTACGAGCAACTCGGCGTCGCTCAGGCGGACCTGGTGCAGGCCGGACTGTTGAGCAACCCCGTGTTCTCCGCATCGATCACCTTCCCGATCGACGGCGGCGCATCGCGACCGAACCTCGGCATCGCACAGAGCTTTCTCGACATCTTCTTCGTTCCGTTACGCGAGCGGGTTGCTAAGGCGGCTTTGGTCGCAACGCAGCAGCGCGTAGCGGATCAGGTGATCGAACACGCCACCCGCACGCGTGCCGCGATCTACCGCGTGCAGGCGGACATGCAGACCGTGACGATGCTGGAGCAGATCGCCGAGGAAACGCGCGAATCGCTGGAGGTTGTCCACGAGTTGCGCGAGGCCGGGCAGGTTGGCTACATCGACGTTCGCAACAAGGAGGCCCTGCTGGAGCAGGCGAGGATGGACCTGCGACGTGCCGAGTCGGAACTGGAACTGAGTCGCGAACGGGCCACCGTTTTGATGGGGCTCGAAGGCGAAGGCGTCCGATGGGAAGCCGAACCGCGCCTGCCGGACCTGCCGGACACGGAGGCTCCGGTGGCGGAACTGGAAACCACGGCGCTTGATCGCAGTCTGGAACTCGCGGCGATCCGGGCGGAGGTGGACGCTGCCGGCGGTCGAATCGGCATCGCCGAAGCCTCGGCCCTGTTGCCGACAGGCGATGTGGGTATGCAGGCACAGCGGCGAAGCGGCGTGTGGAACGTGGGCCCGCAGCTCTCATTGCCGCTTCCGATCTTCGACCAGGGCCAGGCCGTACGGGCCGAGGCAGGGGCACGCCTGCGGCAGCAGGAGCACGTTTACGAAGCAGCCACAATCGAAGTACGCTCCGCCGCCCGCACCGCTGCGCACCGCGTGCAGATCGCTCGAGAGGTCACCGACCACTACCGCGACATCCTGTTGCCGCTGCGGGAGGAGATCTACCAGGACAGCCTGCTGCAGTACAACGCGCTGAATATCAGCATCCTGGACCTCATCACCGTGCGGCAGCAGCAGATGGACACCGAGCGCGAGTACATCGAGGCGATCTACGATTACTGGATCGCCCGCACACAACTCGACCAGGTACTCGCCGGCAGCACGTCAAGCCTCGCCCCGGCACTCGTCGAATGAGTGGGTCCGATGAGGTGATCGGCCATCATGGTCCGCCTTGACAGCCGGGCCGATCCTGCTCGCTCACCCCGACAAAGCCCATCCGCGTACCGCTGATTGAGCAGAAATCGACCGACATCGCTCTGGTAACACACCGACGTATCCGTCAGCGGATGAAACAGGCCGTGGTCCGCCAGGGGACTGATTCAAGGGCGACGAGTTCTCGCGCTGTATCGAGTTATGCCGCAAGGTGCGCACGGGCCGCGTCGAGACGGGTTCGCTCGGTGTCGATGAGGGTAAGGCGATCGATGTGCCCGGCCTCGTGTGACGACGGGCCTGCTCGCCACTCGTGTCGGCCTCGACGATCTCCTTTAGGGCTACGAAACCGGCCGAAGCCTTCCACGACTGATGCCCTTGGCCCGTCGATGCGGACGCCGGCTGAGATGTCTTCGTTCGCCCGTCGCAGCGCCTCGACCACATCAGGCACTGCCAGGTTGTACGCGACAGCTCGCGAAGGCGAGAGCGCGCTGATACTGCTTGAGATCGCCGCCGGTGAGCACCACGTGCGCCACGCCGGGCAACGCCTGCAACCGTGGCTGAAGGTACGTGTAGGCGGCGGCCTACAACTCGATCGGATCGTGTGATTCGGAGCTGAGCGCCAGAAGGACCAGGTCGCCCATGATCGAGGCTACGGGCGCCAGCAGCGGCGGCTCTACGCCTCCGGGCAGCTGACCCTGTACCGCGCTCAATCGCTCAGCCACCGCCTGCCGCGCCGCCGCAGGGTCTGCCTCTCAATCGAACTCGACCCATACGACGCTCAGCCCCCCCGGGGCCGTGGCGATCGCACCGGCTCCGCTCCGCTCTACCTCTTTCTTAAGCGGTTGCCTCGGGCCTTGTTCGATCCGACGATGGTTCGCCCTTCGATCTCGTCGAGGATCTCCATGAAGCGGGGGCGACGGCGATAGTCCTCGCGGATCTGCTCCAGCCGTTGCTTCCATTCCCGCTCCCGCCCAAGCTTCGGCCCCACCAGAGGGCGGTCACATAGCCGCGCCGTCCTCGCACGCTCGCCAGCAGTTGCCCGTCCGCGGATATCACAAGATCTTCCACCGCTCCCTGTCGCCGGTAGGTGCGCCCGCGCGCAACCGAACGCGCATCCGACCAGTCCTTCAGGTCGTCCCATGTCAACGCCTCCCATCGCTCATCGACCGTCGGTCGCGTCCTCTTGCGCGGTCTTGCTTTGCGTCGACTTTCACCCATGCCGCTCGTTCCTCGTCCAAACCCTTCCGCTTCGCGTGCTCAAAGGCGAACCAGTGATTGTGGCAATCATTGCGATGACATTCCATCTGGTACACGCAGTACCGCCAAACAGGTTGGGCTTCAGGCGATCAACTGATGTTTGACGCCGAACTGTTTGGCGGACCGAACCATGGCACGATCAGCGCTGATCAACGTCAGGTCATCCGCGAAAGCCGCCGCCAGGTGCAACGCGTCGAGCGTGCGCAGTGGTGAAGTGAAAGCGGCGATCCAGGTACGCGCGAGCGTGTATTCCCTGGCGCCGATCGGCACCAGGCGATAGTGACCATCAGCCAGATGAAGCTGAAACATGGCCGCGACCTGCCCGGCGGTAGCAGCGTCCATTTCCCGGTTGCGCACCTTCATCGCCAGCGCCGAGTGCAACTCCACTTCCACGAGCGGGCTGATCGTTGGCTCGGCCAAC
>SLDI01000211.1:0-6456 GCA_007125385.1 Phycisphaeraceae bacterium
CTGGCCACGCTTCGCGCCAGGCGCGGTTCAATTCCGTGGCCGAAGCGGCAGAAGCTGGCGGAACGCCTGCGCCCCGAGTTGGAATCCCCCCGTCCGTCGGATGATGTGCTCGCCCTCGTGGAACTCTTGGCCGCCGACCCGAAGGCCGACGTGCGGCAGTCGATCGCCACCGTGCTCCATCTGCTCCCCGTGGAGCGGTTCGAGCCGCTATGTCAACACCTGACGCAGGATCCGAACGACCTTGTCCGCAACGCGGCCGAGCGAGCAGCGCGGCGGCGGCGCGAGGCGAAGCGGCGCGATGGGAAGGTCCGGTTTGGCAGCGACGACATCGTCAAAAGGCTGCGCAGTATTGAGCGAAAGCATGGCTCTGCCGCGGCGCGCGAGTCCTGGCAGCTATGCGAACGATACACGCAGTTGCTGGTAGGTTCGATGGTTCACGATCTGCGGAGTCTCCTGACGCATCTGAAGACGAATATCGCTGCGGTGGGGGTGCAGGGCGTTCGGCGTCGCTCGCCGGCGGCTGAACGCGCCAACGCGGACGTTGCATTCCTGGAGCGGACGGTACGGGATATGGAGCGGTTTACGCAGTCGCTGAAGCCCGGCCGAGCACGTCGTCGCCTACGCCTGCTCGTCGAGCGCAGTCTCGAAACAGCCCGGGAAGCGATACGGGAGAACGGTGAGATTGACCCGGCCTCGGTGGACGTGCAGATCAACGTGTCTGACGACATCGTGGTGAAGGTGGGGGAGCACCTGATCGTTAGCGCGCTGGCCAATATCTTCAAGAATGCCTACGAGGCATTCGTAGGGCCGGTGGGGCAGGATGCGACTCGGCAGATCTCGATCGCAGCAGCCATCCGAGGCGGTGCGACCGAGTTGACCATCGCGGACAATGGAATGGGCTTCTCGCAGGAGGAGGCCGACGTACTGTTCCAGTCCACGCCAGGCCGGCGCAACAAGACCAAGCGCAACAGCACGGGCTACGGGTTGCCTAATGCAATCCGGAACATTGCCGCGCACAATGGCACGGTCAGTTTCACCAGCCAGGAAGGGGCGGGTACGACCGTCAGGATTCGTCTGCCTATCGAGGAAAGGGAGGAAAGCCAGCCATGAGCCAACTGCGGGCCCTCGTTGTGGAGGACGACCATCGCATATTGCCGACCATCGGGGATGCCCTGTTCTCGATGGGCCATGACTATGTCCACGTGACCAACCAGGAGGAGGCACAGCAACGCCTGAATGACGAGAGCTTCGATTATGTGCTGCTCGATCTTCAAATTCCGACCCGCCCGCATCGGGGCGGGGCCACGATCGAATGTGGCGCCAACCTCCTGCGCTGGATCCGCGGTGCTCGACAACTCGAGGTGCCCGTGATCATCATGACCGGGTACAGCCAGGAATGCCTCCGCCTTGCGAGAGAACTCATCCGCGACGGGGCCGAGGATTTCATCCCCAAGCCCTTTCAGGATCAGGGCCGGACGCTAGGCTCCGTCATCCGGCGCGTCATGGGGCATGGGGAAACGGCCGAAGCCGCCACCTCGGCAGAGGCGTCACCGCCCGACACCACCACAGGCTGGCTGACGGTCACGCAGGCGGCCGAGCTGTTGCTCGAGGACGTGGATGGGCTCGATCTCAAGAGAGCCCGATCTCGGGTGTCTTCGGCCGCAAACAACGGCAAGTTCAAGACGAACGGAATGACACGCGGCCGGCGGCGTATCGATCCGGACAGTTTCTGCCGATGGCGGCTCGAACAGCGCGAACGGAATCTGGATCGCGTGGATGCGTTTGAGTGAGTGGTAGCGTGGACCATACAGCCGTGGTGCCGCGTAACCCGCTGAACGACGCGCACGGGTTCAAGCGCTGGACTGCGCCATCCCGGCCATGCTCGCCGCCTTCGTGAACATGCCCGCGAGCTTCAGGCTGTTGGGACCTTCCAGCACCCGACCTTGCTCGTAGAGCTTGACCAGCAGCCGCCATACCAGCGGGTGGTCCGGGGCCAACTCAACGAGCATCTCCGCGTGGCTCACGGCATGCTCGGGCTGGCCGACGGCACACAGGTACAAGCCTACCGCGCTCTGGTAGGAGATCACTTCGCTGTGGTGGAACTTGCGTCGGCCCCGGGCGAACTCGCAGATGGAGTACCGCTTGTTCAGGGCCCGGCCGGCTTCCTCGATGTCGCCGTCCTCGAGGCAGAACATCACGTAGTTGCTGATGCCGAATACGTAGTGGGGGAACCGCTCGCAGGTTTCCTTGACGACCTGCCGGGCGTCCTCCCATCGGCCCAGGCGCTCATACGCCGTGGCCAGGTAGTTGTGCAGCCGGGGGATTTCGGGGCACAGCTTGAGCATCGACTGGATTTCCTCCAATGCTTCCCCGGGCGAGCCCTCGTGGACGTGCTCGGTCAGCGCATCGAGCCGATTGAGCAGTTCCGGGCAGAGCGCCCGCTCGGGCGCCTCGGGCATCGGCTCGTCGGTGACTTCGAATGAGTAAAGGCGAAACGTTGCCGCATCGTCCGGGCGTGTGCGGCCCGGCCCGCGCGAGGTATGGTGCTTCTGGCGACGCTGCCTCTTCTGCCGGCGCTTGCGATCGGGCATGATGGGTCACTCCATTGACCAGGATCGTGATGGCGTCCAATGCCAATGGCTCAATTCTACATCTCGGGGCCCGACCAGCCAAGACATTTGCCCGATGTGCACGGGGCGACGCGCGATGGGGCGGGCCACGACCGATCAGACACCCGCGGGCGGGGCGTGGGCCGGCAAGTGGGCCAGCGGCGAGACAGGCGATCGGCCTCGGCCGAGCGGCGGCGCCTCGGCGATGGCCCGGCTGATGAAGGTACGGGCCTGATTCACGGCGTCGGTGAGACTGTGCCCGGCGGCCAGGGCGGCGGTGATCGCGGCGCTGAACGCGCAGCCCGAGCCATGGGTGCGGGGCGTGTCCAGCCACTTGGCAGGGTACTCGGTGGCCTGCCCTGCGCTGTACAGCACGTCGACGACCTGGCGGCTCCCTCCGTGCTCGCGGCGGATGCCCTTGACGATGCACGCCTGGCAGCCAAAACGCTCGCATATTTGGCGAGCCGCGTTGCCGGCCTCCTCGACGCTGTCAACGGACCGGTCCGCGCCCAGCAACCGGGCCACTTCGTGCCGATTGGGCGTGGCCAGCGTCGCCAGCGGCAGCAGGTGTTCGGCGATACGTGACACGGCGGCATCGTCGATGAGCGGGTCGCCGCTCTTGGCGACCATGACCGGGTCGACGACGAGCGGCGTCAGGCGGTGGCGGCGCACGGCTTCCACGACGGCGGCGATGATCGGCACGCTGGCCAACATGCCCGTCTTGGTAGCGGCGACGGGCAGGTCGCTGGCCACGGAGTCAATCTGCTGGCCGACGAGCGCGGCATCGAGCGATTTGGCATGCTGGACGCCACATGTGTTCTGGGCGGTGATCGCGGTGATGGCGCTGGCGCCGTAGCAGCCGAGGACGGTAAAGGTCTTGAGGTCTGCCTGGATGCCGGCCCCGCCGCTGGCGTCGCTGCCGGCGATGGTCAGGGCGACGGGGGGCGTGGGGCGGTGGGTGGAGTTCGCGTCGGCCATGATGGCGATTCTAGAGTGCCGTGCGACATTGGGCGTGCGGCCGGGCGGCAGCAGCCTTTTGCGCGGTGTACACCGCGCAACGGGCCGAAAACGGCCGAAAAACCGCGCAACGGATAAAGCCCTTGCAATCCAGAACCCCGTGCTATATCGTCAGTTACGCGTCGAAGGCGCCAGCGGGACCGCGTTCATAAGCCCTAGGTTGGTGGTTCGAGTCCACCCGTCGGCATTTTCGCAAGGTCGACTGAGCCCGCACGTTGCGGGCGCCCGTCTTTCGAATGGTGCAGTCTTCGGACGCAGATCTGCGCGGTGTTACACCGCGCAACGCGTTGGCGGAGCGCATCGCCAGCAACGAGGTGAGTTCACCGGCGGCTGCCGAGCAGGCGGAGGTGGCGCGATAGCGGGCCGCCGGACAGCGCGTTGCAGCCCCGATGCGCCGACCAGCGAGCCGGTGATGATCAGCACATGGCTGTGCAGCACGAACCCGGGCGTCGCCGCCGCCAGCCCGGAGTAGCTGTTGAGCAGGGCGACGACCACCGGCATGTCCGCCCCGCCGATGCCGATGACCAGCAGCACGCCGGGGTGGCCCGGCTGAATCAGCGGCCGGCCGACCAGCGCCACGGTGTCCGGTGGATGCCAGTGATTGGGCAGATTCTGGTAGACAGATCGCCTCGGCCGGCCACTGTCCTTGCGGGCGGCGAGTGGACGGAGAGCCGATGAACGTGTCAACGCAAGATGAAGCCTGCCTCGTCGCCGCCGCCCAGCGTGGTCACCTGCCCGCCTTCGCGGAGCTCTACGACCGCTATGCCGGGCTGATCCGCGCCGTCTGCCACGACACGACGGGCGAGCTTCATGCCGCCCAGGACCTGGCCCAGGAAGCGTTCCTCCGGGCCTACCGCAACCTCCACCGGCTGCGTCAGCCGGACCGATTCGGGAGCTGGCTCGACACCATCGCCCGCCACGTCTGCCGGGAGTGGCGACGCACGCGCCGACGCGACCGCCTGCGATTCCGCAGCGACGCGCTTCACGAGCCGGTTGACGTGGGTGAGGTCGACGGCCAGGTGGTGCGCGACGAAGCGCTTGACACCATTCACCAGGCCATCGCCGGCCTCCCCAAGCGCGAGCGCCTCGCCCTGCACCTCTTCTACCTCGACGAGCGTTCCGCAGAGCACGCCCGCAGTCTGATGGGCCTGTCCCGGCCCGGCTTCTACCGCACGCTTGAACGCGCCCGCGATCGCCCGCGCAAAGCCCTGCACAACCATAAGGAGCTTCGTCCATGAACGACGTCCACGACGAAACCCTGAAGCGCTACCATGACCCGTTTAACCAGGATCACCCGCGCCTGCGCCAGGCGATTTTGGAGAAGCTCGCGACCGAGCCGGCCGACACCGCGTCAAGCCCCCGCCGCGCCCCGGTCGCACTCGGTTCAGCGCTGGCGCTGGCGGCCTGCGTGATGCTCGCGGTGCTCGCTTGGGGGCTGTTCATCGCGCAGCCCTCCACCCTGCACGCTCAGGTTGTGGCAGCTCTAGACGGGGCACAAACCGTCCACATGCACGCCGAACAGTTCGAGGACGACGAGCTTCAGAAGACCATCGAGCGCTGGTACCTGCGCGGCCAGGGCTACGCTGAGCGCCGCACCCTGGGCGATCAGATCGAATGGATGGTCGAAGGTCGTCAGCACGCCTGGGCCTGGACCGAGGGCGAGCAGCCAGTCGCCCGGTTCACAAGCTATCGCTCCGTCGATGAGCCGGCCTCCTTCAACCTCGACATCGCCCTGGCCCGCCTTGTCGATCTGCTGCAATTCGGCCCCGAGCGCGAGCCGGAGGGCGACCGGGACATTGAAGGCTCGCCCACGCGCAAGTTCACCATGGACTACGAAGGCGATCGGCAGGAGGTATGGATTGACAACGCGGGCCAGATCCGCGCGTTTGTCCACCGTTACACCTTGCCGCACGGCAGCAGGATCGAGGTGCGTGGCCTCGCTCGCTTCAACCAACCGATCGACCCGGCCCGCTTTGACCCGCCCCCGGGGGAGGTCGTCGACGCGATGACGTACGTCCGCGGGCTGTTCCCCCTCGACGACGTGGTGCACCGCCACGAACGCGTCGGCCTCGTGTTCGCTGTTCACCGCCTCGATCGCATTGACGAACGGCACGCGCTGATGGTCAGCTCGACGCGCCTCGTGGACCCCGCCCGGCAAGCCATCGCACCCGCCGACCCGCGCCGTTACTTTGGCGAGGCCACCCTCATGCCCGACTGGGGAAACCGCGAAGACCGGCCGGTGACACTGCCCATCCGCCTGGCCAGCCTGCACGTCGCCGATCTACACGTGAAATGGCATCTCGTGCAGGCCCAGGACGCCGCGCTCGAGTCGGCCAACCTGCTGATCGCCGCGAGTGCCGCCAACGAGTTGGACCAGTGGCTCGTGTTGAACGACCAGGACACGCGGGACCAGACGCAGTTGACAATCCCGGTCGACCCCGATGACCCCGCAATCGACCTGCACGACGAGCTGGCCCGCCTGCACCAGCGGGCAACCTGGCTCCAGCCGATGGTCAACGGGTTTCAGCTCCACGAAACGCGCGTCCGGGAGGGCGGCGGCACCGTGTCGGTAGGCCGCAATCCCCGCCAACTCAGCGTGCAGCAGTTCATCGACGAAGTGATGGCCCACATGCGCGACTAACAAGCTCAAACTGACCGATTCCGACCCCCCTCCCTCCGGGAGGGGCTGGGGGAGGGTGTCTGCGACCATGTTTCGTGACCGTTTCAGGTGTGTCGCGTTGCAGAAGATCGTAGGGCGTCCGTGCGCGTGCCGCCTGTCCATTTAGGCTCCGTCCGAAAACCGCAGGAGTGGGGGTGCCACGGCTTGACC
>SLDI01000671.1:0-6406 GCA_007125385.1 Phycisphaeraceae bacterium
CGCAACGCCGTGAACTTCACGCGTGGCGGCGCTGATGTAGGGTGGGTAGAGCGAAGCTCACGGCGTTGGGTGCCACGGCTTGACCGCGAAGCGGCAAGCCGTGTGGCGGCCGACGGGGGCACGGCTTGCCCTTCGGGACAAGCCGTGGCACCCCCACTCCTGCGGTTTTCGGGCGGAGCCTAGTACTGCCGCCGCTGCCGCGCCGGCGGGATCCCGAGCTGCTTGCGATACTTCGCCACCGTCCGCCGGGCGATGTCGATGCCCTTTTCCTTCAACGCCTCGACGAGCTGGTCGTCGTTGAGCGGGTTCGCCTTGTCTTCCTCGTTGATGATCTGCTCCAGCCGCGCCTGCACCGCCGCCCAGCTCATCGCCTGCCCCGCCTCCGTCTCCGTGCCGCCGGAGAAGAACATCCGCAGCGGCACGATGCCGCGCGGCGTCTCGAGGTATTTCTCGTGCACCGCCCGGCTGACGGTGGCCACATGAATCCCGAGCTGCTCGGCCACGGTCGTCATCGGCAGCGGCTTCAGCGCCTGCGGGCCCTGGTCGAAGTAGTCACGCTGGGCCTGGATCACCACGTTGATCACCCGCAGCAGCGTCAGGTTCCGCTGCTGGATCGCCTCGATCAGCCAACGCGCCGAGCGCAGGTTGTGGTTGACAAACTCACGCGTCCGCCGGTCCACCCCGTTGTCGCGGGCCATGTTCTGATACATCCGGCTGACCGTCAGCGGCGGAAGCTGCCCGTGCGTCAGCCTGGCCACGTACTCGTCCGTCGCCTCGTCGTACTCCACCACCGCGTCGGGCGTGATCGTCTGCGGCGTGTCCGTCGCCAGCAGCCGACCCGGACGCGGATGGAACTGACGCAGATGGTGGATCGCCTCCGTCACCTGCTCCACGCTCAGGCCCAGCGACCGCGCAATGCGCGGCAGGCGGTTGGCCTCGATGTCCTTGAGGTGCTCGGCCACCAGCGCGCGCTGAACCGACAGGTCCGTCTCCGGCTCACTGCGCTGCCGGGCGTCGATCTGAAGCAGCAGGCACTGCCGCAGATCCCGCGCCGCCACGCCCGTGGGCTCGAGGCTCTGCTGGAGCAGCTCGATCGTCTGCTCCAGCTCCTCCTCGGTCACCTGGAACGGGGCGCTGGCCAGCAGCGCCGCGTTGTCCGTGCGCAGGTACCCGTCGTCATCGAGCAGACCCAGCACGTGCTCGCCCAGCGCCGCGAGGCGCGGCGGCACGTCCACGAGCCGCCACTGCGCCAGCAACTGCTCGTGCATCGACGTCGGCCGGGCGGCCGTGTTCGCCATCGCGTCCAGCTTGCGGTCACGCTCGCCATCGGCGCGCGCGGCGGTGCGGCGGATCGGCGGCTCGCCGGTCTCGTAGGTGTTGCCTTCCCAGGACTCCCCATACTCTTCGCTGATGTTGTTCAGCCGCTCGAAGTCGTCGGCGTTGTTCGACGCCTTGCCCTCGCCATCGTCGTGCACCAGCAGCTCGCGCTCGCCCTCGGCGTCGTCTCGCTCCTCCTGCTTGCGATCCTGCTCGAGGCTGGCCTCCTCGTCGACACCCTCGCGCAGCTCCAGCGTCGGGTTCGCCGCCAGCTCCTGGTCGATCCGCTCCTCGAGCTGCGCCTGCGGCATCTGGAGGATCTCCATCGACTGGATCATGCGCGGCGCCAGCTTCATCCGCTGGTCCAGGCGCATCTGTTGTCCGGCGTCGATCCTCATCGTCAACCGCTTCTTTCACTGCCGGCCACGCCGGGAACCGTCCCGCGGCCGAACGCGGCAAGCCCCGGCTCCGCCGATGGATACTATCGACGCCAACCGGTGATAAATCAAAAGCCCCCTTGCGGTTTTCCCGCGCCCCCCGCCCCCACCGTTCACAACCCCCGCCGCGCCGCGATCGCCTCGGCCAGCGCCGCCTTGGACGCCGTGGCCAGGCTCATGCCCGTGGGCAGCCCCCGCGCCAGCCGCGTCACCGTCACGCCCATCCCCTCGAGCTGCTCGGCCAGGTACAGGCTCGTGCCGTCGCCCTCCAGCGTCGGGTTCATCCCCAGGATCACCTCGCGGATGCTCCCCCGGCGCACCCGATCCAGCAGCGCCGCCACGTGCAGCTCACCCGGGCCCACGCCCTCCAGCGGCGCCAGACGCCCCATCAGCACGTGGTACACCCCCTTGTACATCCCCGTCTGCTCCAGGCTCGCCACGTCCGACGGCTGCTCGACGATCAGCACCAGGCCATGGTCACGCTCTGGGTCCGAGCAGATCGGGCACGGGTCCGCCTCGGTGACGTTGCCGCACACCGAGCAGGGCTTCAGGTCCGTCTTGAAGCGCTTCATCGCCTCCGCCAGCGACAGGGCCTCGTCCGCGGGGCTCTGAAGCAGGTAGAACGCGATGCGCTCCGCCGACCGCTTGCCGAGGCCCGGCAGGCGGGCTAGGCGCTCGATCAGATGGTTGAACGCCGACGCGGGCTGGTCGCTGGCCATGCGCCCATTCTATGACCACGCCCGACGCCCTGTTAGCCATCGCCGCAAGACGACGGCCAACCGGGCGGGTGCCACTGACAAGCGGAGTCCGCGGAGCTTGTCAGTGCGGATCGCCGTTGCGGGCTCGCAAGGCGCTGGGGCACTGACAAGGCCGCGGACGGCCTTGTCAGTGGCACCCGCCACGTCTGGGTTGATGCGCCCGCACTCCGCCCCGCGCCCTCGGCGCTCTCCGCGGCCCCTGCGAGAACCCGCCAACCCGCTCACCCCGCCGACAGCGCCTGCTCGATCGCCTCGATCATCTCCTCCGCCGTCGGCTCCGTCCCCGAGCGGTAGCGCGCGATGAGCCTGCCCCGCCGGTCGATGATGAACTTCTCGAAGTTCCACTGCGGATCGCCGCCGGCTGTCGGATCGTTGGCCGGGTCCGTCAGCCGGGCGAACAGCTCGATGCGCTCGTCGCCGCGGACGTGGCTCTTTTCCATCAGGTCGAACGTCACGCCGTAGTTCGCCTCGCAGAAGCTGGCGATCTCGTCGGCCGTGTCGAACTCCTGCCCGCCGAAGTCCCCCGACGGCACGCCCACGACCGCCAGGCCCTGCTCGGCGTAGCGCTCGTGCAGCTCCTGGAGCCCGGCGTACTGCGGTGTGCGGCCGCAATGGCTGGCGGTGTTGACGATCAGCACCGCCCGGCCGGCGTAGCGATCGGCCAGCTCGACCGGCTCGCCGTGAAGGTCATTGATCGTCAGCCCGGTGAGGATGCCGTCGGCCTCGCCCGCCGCCGCCTCGCCAGCCTCGGCCGTCGTCCCAGATCGCACCTCCGCCTCGTTGCACCCGCCCGCCAGCGCCAAGGTTCCGACCATCGCCGCCAACGCCAGCAGAAAAACGGTATCGCTCATGCCAAGGCTCCCTTCTATCGCATGTGCATCTGCCCATTCTACCCCATGCCCGCCGCCCTGACTTCACAAGCGCGAAAGCGGTTGCCGCATCCATGCGCATGTGTCGACGCGGCCAGGGGATTGCCGCAAGTGATAAAGTGAGCACCTTGTCTCTTGAAGAAGCCCCGTCCTTTCCGGATGCACCCGAAAAAAAGTTCATCCGGCAATTCCGGGATCGCCCCCGAGGGGCGGTCCCCGGCAATGCTCGATGACAAAAAAAAGACCCGCGCCGAAAACGGCGCGGGCCTGTTGCTTGACGATTGTCTGCTTCCGACTCACTCGGTCTCGCCGAGGCCACGGATCCGATCGTTCGGCGGCGACATGCCGCTGATGACGGTGTACACCCGCACCGACTGGCGGTTGTCCTCGTAGATGCCGCGGTGGACCGTCGCCTGCCCCGTCAGGTCCGTCAGCACGTCGAACCCCCGGTTGATCAGGCCCTGGAGCCCCGGCGTCTCGGCCAGGATCTTCCGGCCCGCGACGACGACCGCGCCAACCTGCGTCGCCGTGGTCAGGTCGAAACCGTCAGCCAGCAGCGTCTTGTCCAGGTTCTGACGCAGCGCCGTGGCGATCTCGTCCTGGCCGCGGAACGAGCTGAGCTTGGTCATCCCCATCACCGTGCAGCCGCCGGCCTGCATGATCGACCGGTAGTCCGCCGGGTCGAAGCTCGTGTACGGGCTCGGCTGGGCCGACAGACGGTTGAACACGTGGAACAGCCCGGCGATCGTGTCGTTGACGCTCGGCCAGAACTGCTTGACCGTCAGCTTCGGATACAGACGCTGAATCTTGTCGTTGTCCACGAAGATCAGCGGCGCGATCCGACCCTGCTGCGCCAGGCTCGACAGCTCGGTCACCAGCCGGTACGCGTTGTCACGCACCCGCGGCGACGCCGCCTCGCCCGCCGTCGGCAACGCGCACACCACCCCGATACGCCGACGCGGCCAACGGAAACCCAGACGCTTGGCTCCGGCACGCAGCGTGTCGATCACCGCCGTCGTCGCACCGCTGGCACCCCCGCCGGCGCCCACCGCGATCATCGCGTGGTCCACGCCGTTGCCGAAAATCCGGTCGATCATCTGAAGAAGCTGCTGGCGGTACTGCTCCGCGGCCCGCTGGCCCCGATGCATGTCCTTGCCGCCCTCTTCATAACCGACGTTCGTCCACAGCTTGTGACCGGCGGGCACACCCGCGCCCTCGAGATCGTGCGGGCACGTGTTCACCGCGATCGACTTGCCGTAACCCAGACCGTGGAAGCTCTGGGCGATCCGACCCCCGGCCTGACCGATGCCGATCCACCCGAACACCGTCGACCCGCCGCTCTTGTCCTGGACCTGGTCCGCCGGCAGCGGCGCGATCTCGAAGTTCTCCAGCGGCAGTTGCGGCACCGCCAGCTCGTTCATCGCCGCCTCGGCCGGCTCCGTCAGCCAAACCTGACGGTCCTTGGTCACACCCGTCGCCGCCCGCGCGGCGGTGTTGCGCTTGGCCTTGGCCGTGCCGTTGCGCCGGGCACTCGCCGTGCCGTTGCGCTTGGCCTTGGCGGCGGCGCTGCTGCGCCTGGCCTTGACCGTGGCGCTGCGCTTGGCGCTGGCCGTGCCGTTGCGCTTGGCCTTGGCGGCGGCGGCGCTGCGCTTGGCCTTGACCGTGCCGCTGCGCTTGGTGGTCGCCGAGCCGTTCCGACGGGCCGCGGCGCTGCGCATGCGCTGAAGTGAGGGACGACGGGGCCTACGAGGCTTGGTGGCATTGGCGACCATGATGCAGTTCCTTTCGCAATCGGGTCCTCGGGACAATGCTTGTCATGAATCGACCCGCCGCACACACCACTTTCGTCAAGGCCTTGAGTTTTTCGCACACACGCCAGGCACCGTTCGGTTACGCACGTCTGGTGAAGCCGGGCAATCTGGGCGCGGCCGATAAGCACCCGCGCGGCCTATCATCGTCCGATATGCCCTGCCTGCTGACACTCATCGCCGTCTTCTTCCCCCGCCTCGTCATCGCCGGGCTGTTCCTGTTCAGCCCATTCCTCCACGACGCCTACCAGACGTGGTACTGGCCGCTGCTCGGCTTCCTCTTCATGCCCTTCACCACGCTCGGCTACGCCGCGGCCGTCAACGTCGCCGGCGGCGTCACCGGCCTCTGGATCGTGCTGATCATCCTCACCGTCCTCATGGACCTCGGCCAGGCCTCCGGCGCCGCAAAGCGATGACCACCCGCCGGCTGCACCGGCGTACGTCGATCGGCGCCGAATCCCCACCACGCGGGGCCGAGCCACTGGCGGACAAGCCGCCAGTGGCACCCAATGCCGTGAACGCTACGCGCGGCGGCGCTGATGTAGGGTGGGTAGAGCGCAGCGATGGCTGCGGCACCGGCGAACGCCGGTAAACCCACCGCGATGCTCGTAAATCCACGGCAAGACTGGTGGGTTTCGCTCCGCTCTACCCACCCTACAACCAGAGTTCACGCCGTTCAGTGGCACCCGATCCGGGACGTTTTCGGACGGAGCCCAGCTCAATTCGCCGCGTTCGCCGTGGTCCGATCCCGCCGCGCCGCCCCCGGCCGCCGCACGCACGCCGCCGCCAGCCCCGCGCGCTGCCGATGCGTCGCCTCCAGCGACTTCTGCCGCGCCAGCACCAGCCCATGCCGCGCCAGCGCCGCCAGCCGATCCCGCCGCCGGTGCGCCTCCACCAGCACGTCCGCCAGCGTGTCCGAGTCGCCGCGCGGCACCAGCCACGCCGCGTCCGCCGACTCGAGCATCGCGTCCGTCCCCGGGTTGCGGTACGTGATCAGCGGCAGCCCACGACCCAGCGCCAGCAGCACGTTGCGGCTGATCTCGTCCGTCAGGTTCGTCACCACCAGCGCATCGCAACGCGCCCAGGCATCGAACAGCGGCTGGCCAAACGGCACCGCCCCCAGAAAGCGCACCACCTGCTCCAGCCCAAGCTGCTCGGTGATGCGCACGAAGCGAGGCAGGTCTTCCCCATCGCCCAGCACGTCCAGGTGCACATCC
>SLDI01000445.1:0-6383 GCA_007125385.1 Phycisphaeraceae bacterium
ATGGCAAGCCTCCTTTCTGGGACTGGGGCGTTTCCGCTGATACGACCGATACGCCCCCAAGCGTACCAGCGGGAGGCTTGCTTCATAGATTCACTGACAAGGCCGTCCTCGGCCTTGTCAGTGCCGATGGGCGTGACGGGTCCGCCAGGCCGATCCGCCCTTCAAGCTCCGCGGACTCCGCTTGTCGGTAACTGATCCGGGCGAGGCTCTGCCACCACCCAGAGTGCGGACCCCTCCACGGCCGGCTTGTGCGCGCTCGGGCTGACCGGGTACAATCACAGGACAAACAAGACTTTTGTGTCCCCAAGGAGGTGCGCGATGCTGCGGAACGTGGTGCTGCTGTTGGCCGTCGCCGTCATCCTTACGCTGGCCCTGGCGGGCTTGGGCCAGTCGGCCGAGACGAACGAGGCTGAACCCGAGGCGCCGCCGAGCGGGAACCTGTCGGGCTACCGCGTGGCGGTGCTCGTCGGTGAGGGCTTCCATGACGCCGAGGCCATGATGCCCATCGCCATGCTCGCCAACCGCGGCGCCGAGGTCGTGGTCCTCGCCCCGGAGGCGGGGATGGTCAAGGCCTACAACAGCGACCTGCGCCTCCACGTGCACAAGGCCGTCAGCGCTGCACAGCCGGCGGCCTTCGAGGCCCTGGTCCTGCCCGGGGGCACCGCGCCGCGCGAGTTGAGCGAGGACGCGGATGCGGTGGCGTTTGTCAAAGCCTTTGCCGCGCTGGGCCGGCCGGTGGCGGCGACCTGCCACGGCCCGCTGCTGCTCGCCGCCGCCGACACGCTCCAGGGCCGCGAGGTCACCGGCGTCGGTGGCATCGCCGACGATCTTCGACAGGCCGGCGCCACCTATCACGACCGGGAGATGGTCCGCGACGGGCACCTGATCACCTCGCGCGTGCCGCGCGACATCCCCGCCTGGCTCATCGCCCTGGAAGAGGCGCTCCATGAGCTGGCGATGCACGCCCCATGCTGCGGCGGGTGACGCCCGCTCGCCGGCTACACTGGCCCGTCATGCCCGCTCCAAACCCCACGCCGGCGATCGCGCCGCAGGCGCACGATCTGCCCCGCCACGCCAAGGCGCCGCTGACGCTCTGGCTCGGCCTGGCGCTGCTGGGCATCTTCCACGCCCTGCTCTGGCTGGACCTGGCCAACCGCGACGGCGTGGTCATCCCCTGGGACGGCTTCCGCGACGACGTGGACGGGCCCTGGGGCCGCCTGGGCACGGCCGCCCGTTACGTCGCCGCCAACATGACCCCGCTGTGCTGGCTGGCCTACCTGCTCGTGGCCGACGGCCTGCTGACCTGGCTCGCCCGCTGCCGCCGCGACCCGGCCATCAGCTCCCTCCGCAGTCGGCCCCACCGCCTGCTCTTCGCCTGGCTGACCAGCATCCCCGTCTGGTGCTTCTTCGACTGGGTCAACTTCACCTGGCTCGACGCCTGGCGATACCACGGCCTGCCCGAGCCGTTCGCGGCCCGGCTCGTCGGCTATTTCGTCGCCTTCGCCGCCATCGTCCCGGGCATGCTGCTGGCGGGGCAGCTCTACCAGCACCTGGGCCTGCGACGGTGGCGCGTCGGCGCCGGGCTTGGCGGGGGCGGCGGGGAACTGGTGCCCTGGCTTGGCTGGACACTCGTGCTCGGCCCGCCCGGGCTGATCGTCGTCACCATCGTGGCGTTGTACGCCGCGGGCCTGGGCCCCGCCGAGCCGGGGGACTGGTACCTGGCCACCACGTTGGGATTGCTCGTCGGCCCGCCGTTGGTGCTGGGCCTGGCGCTGCCCTGGCGGGCGTGGCGCGGGCACGTGGTGAGCCTGGGCATCGGCGTCGGCTTCGTCGCCTGGGTTTTTTACGTGCGCCAGCCCGTGGCCAACCTCGCCCTGTGGGTGGGGCTGATCTACCTGCTCGACCCGATCAACCGCTGCTTCCTCGGCCAGCCGAGCCTTGTCGCCGACTGGGTCGCGGGCCGGCTGGGGCGCACCGCTGCGCTCTTCGCCGGCGGGCTGACGTGCGGGCTGCTGTGGGAGCTGTGGAACTACTGGGCCCTGGCCAAGTGGACGTACAACCTGCCGTTCCTCGGGCCCTGGGAGACCTGGCGCTACTTCGAGATGCCTCTGCCGGGCATGCTCGGGTTCCTGCCCTTCGCCGCCCAGTGCTGGGTGATCCTGCACACGCTGCTGGGGGTGACGGCCCGGCTGGGGGTGCGCGTCGCCGAGCCACTGCCGGATGAGAAGAGCGATGTGATCTGAGCCCGGGGGGCGGGGCGATTCAAGTCACCGTGGTCCTCTTGTCGATGCCCTGAACATGAGCGAGGCTGCGTCCCTGGCCACGTCCTTGTCGCAGGTGCAACTCCAGCAGCAGGTGGGGATCAAGGTCGCTGCGCGGGCGATGGACCATGCCCGGGAGCAGGGGGCGGCGGTCAACGCCCTGATCCAGGACGCGGCGGCGATGCAGGAGAAGCTCGCGGCCGCGGAGCGGGGTGTCGGGCGGAACCTCGATCTCTTCGCCTAACCCTCCCAGGTGGCCCAGATCATGGCTGTTATGCGGACCTGACGCTGCCCCGCGCCAGACAATCGGGTAAGCTATGCGATATATCCGTAGTCCAGGCCGACGCCTGCGACCGCATCCCCCGCCCGAGGGCCGTGCCCATGATTTACTCCAGCGCCTGCGGCTACGCCATCCGCGCCCTGACATGGATGGCGCTGAGGAAGCCTGAAGGCTACATGCTGCTGAACGACATCTGTGAGCAGGCGGCGCTGCCGCGGCATTTCCTGGCCAAAATCTTCCAGGACCTGGTGCGACGGGGGCTGCTGGTCAGCGCCAAGGGCCGCGGCGGCGGCTTCGCCCTGGCCAGGCCCGCCGACCAGATCACGCTTTACGAGGTCGTCGAGGCCATCGACGGCGTCGGCGCCCTGAGCCAGTGTGTGGTGGGCATGGCCCGGTGCGACGACCGCCAGCCCTGCCCCCAGCACGACGACTGGAAGGCGATCCGCAGCCAGATCCACGACTTCCTCCAGGAAACCACCCTCGAACGCATCGCCGGCACGCTGGACAAGAAGATGCAGCTCATCAAGGTGCGCACGCCGGCCGAAGCGCCGGGGATCTGACCAGGAAGGCTGTCAGGCGCCACGACCGGCTCATTCTGCATTCTGCATTGATCATCGCCTGTCCGTGACGAACCCGTGGCGCAGCTCGCCGTCGCGGCGGAGTCGCAGGTCTTCGTCCAGGGGCAGCCAGGCGGCGCAGAGCAGGGGGGCGCGCCAGCAGTTGACGCCGGTGACGGGTGTGTAGAGCGTCAGGCCGTGGCGGGTGGTGAACGTCTCATACTCGACCTCGGGCACGCGGTGGAAGCCGTCGTCCTCGCCCGGGCCCCGCCAGAGCAGGGCGGTCGGCCGCTGGTCGCGCTGCACCCACTCGACGCCGGCGCGGTAGGCGTAGACGGCGGCGGAAAGCGCCAGGGCGAGCAGGATCAGGGCGACGGCGGTGCGTCGCGGCGGCGATGCCTGGCCGCGCCCGGCGGTCGCGGCGGCGGCGGTGAGCATCGCCGCCAGGGGCCAGAAGACCGGCCAGGCGTAGCGTGGGCCCGGGGCGACGAGGAACCAGGCGACGATCGCCACACCCAGCACCACGAGCACGCCCGCCCCGGCTTTGAGCCAGCGCACCCCGGCCGCCTCGTCGTCGTCGCCGCCCGCCCGCCGACGACGCCAGCCCAGCCACAGCAGCGCCCCCACGGCCGCCAGGGCCGGGAGCACCGCCTCGGCGAAGCTGCTGACCGGCAGGGCCACCGCCCACGGCCGGACCCACTGCCACCGCTCGATCTCGTCGATGGATTCGAATGGCGGATCGATCCAATCGCCGTACCAGGCGACGGGGGTGCCCTGGACGCGCTGGCTGATCCACAGCGGCAGCCCGCCGCGCACGTGGCGGTATATCTGGTTGCTCAGCGGCTGCACGCGGTCCGGGGGCACGGCCCAGTCGACGGGGGCGGCGATGGCGGTGCTGGGGTAGAGCGGGTAGCCGCTGAGGATCACCTGCCGGGCCATCCAGGGGCCCACGAGCAGGCTCGAGGCGGCGACGACGATCGCCAGCGTGGCGAGCTGCGGCCGGGCGATCCGCCCGCTGTGTCGCACATAGATCGCGACGGCGACGATCCACAGCCCCAGCGCCAGGAAGCCGGTGCTGAGCTTGAGCACGACGAGCAGGGCGCACAGGATGGTGATGGTCACGAGGGCGAAGCGTTGACGGTCGCGGGGCCAATCGCGGCCGAGCGCCAGGCGGATGGTCTCGCCGATGGCGACGAAGCCGGCGAGCCCGAGGGCGGGGTCGGTGGTGGGGCTGAAGATGTCCTTGGAGAAGGCGAGCATGGCCAGCATGGGGGTGATGGCCAGGTAGTAGACGTCCATGGCGGGCATCTCGCCGACGCGGCGGAGCAGGCGGTTGGCGGCGACGAGGATGCGGGCGACGACGGGGAGGATGAGGGTGCCGTTGACGAAGTGCTGGGCCCGGCCGTCCCAGGGGCCGGTGTCGAGCACGGCGGCGTAGAGCAGGCCGCTGTGGTGCATGCCGAGGGTGGGCATGAGGTTGCCCAGGCCCGGGACGATGCGGTGGGCGTTGTACCAGGCCATGGCGGGGTAGTGGTAGAGGCCCGAGTCGTGGGCGTCGCCGGGGCCCAGGGCGCGGTTGGCGAGCCAGACGGCGACGAGGGCGAGGCTCAGGGCGACGGCGGGGCGGGGCGTGAGCGTGGCGACGAGCGATCGGCCGTGCCAGATGACGCCCGCGAGCCCGACGCCGAGCACGCCGGTCATGGCCAGGTGATCGATGGGCAGGGCGAGGTGGTACAGGGCCAGGCCGGCGATGACGGCGGCGAAGCCCAGCCAGAAGCAGGTGTGCAGCTCATCGCCGTCGATCTGGCCCCACCAGCCGGGCCAGCCCCAGCGTCCGCGGCCGCCCAGGGCGCGGCGCAGCAGCAGGCCCCAGCCCAGCAGCGCGGCGATCCACAGCGCCCAGGTGCCCAGCACCACCGCCATCGCCCAGGCCAGGTCCAACATCAGCGGTCGTTGCCTTTCAGATCACCCACGAAGACACCAAGCGCACGAAGGCCAGGCGGGTTTGCGCCGGATGCACCGGCAGAGCTGCCGCGCCGACCCCTGACCTCTATCGGCCTTTCTTCGTGCATTCTTCGTGATCTTCGTGCCATCGTGGCCAACCCGAATCATTCAGAATAACCACAGAGGCACAGAGAGCACAGAGGCAAGACATTCGTGTGTGGGCGGATTATCCGCCACAACGATGGGGCCACGCACGCGGTGCGGCGCGCGGACTGCGCGCGGGAAGGGGGCCGTGAAACATCCATAGATTCCTTTTTCTCAGTGGTCTCTCTGTGTCTCTGTGCCTCTGTGATGAATAATCCGGGCTAGGCTCCGTCCGAAAACCGCAGGAGTGGGGGTGCCACGGCTTGTCCCGAAGGGCAAGCCGTGTCTCCGTCGGCCGCCGCACGGCTTGCCGCTTCGCGGTCAAGCCGTGGCACCCACTTTTCGGACGGAGCCTAATGCCCGCCGCCGGAGAAGCTGATCTCGCCCTCCTCGATGTCGAGCTCCTGGGCGGTCTGGACCTTTTCGATCCGGCCGTCGCGGATCCAGACGACGCGGTCGGAGTTGGCGAGCATCTTGTGGTCGTGGGTGGCGGTGATGACGGTCACACCCTCGTCGACGGACAGGCCCTTGAGGATGTCGATGATCTCGGCGCCGGTGTTGAGGTCGAGGTTGGCGGTGGGCTCGTCGGCGAGGATGATGGTCGGGTCGTTGACCAGCGCGCGGGCGATGGCGACGCGTTGCTGCTGGCCGCCGGACAGCTCGCCGGGGCGGTGGGTGATGCGGTGGCCCAGGCCGACCTGCTTGAGCCGCTCGGCGGCGGCGTGCTCGGCCTCGTCGGGCGTCGAGCCGCGGAAGATGCGCGGCAGGGCGACGTTGCGCAGGGCGGTCAGCGCCGGGATCAGGTTGTAGGCCTGGAAAATGTAGCCGATGTAGTTGCACCGGACGTAGGCGAGCTGACGGCTGGACAGTTGCGTCAGGTCCAGCGGGCCGATCTGGACGTTGCCGGCGGAGGGGTGGTCGAGCGCGCCGACGATGTTGAACAGCGTGCTCTTGCCCGAGCCGGACGGGCCCATGATGGACAGGTACTCGCTGCGGTAGATGTCCAGGGACACGTCGCTCAGGGCGTAGACGTCCTGCTTCTTGAGGCGGTAGATCTTGGACACGTTGCGCACGGCGATGAGCTGGTCGCCGCGGCCGATAGCGCTGGTGTCGAGGCGGGGGGCGGGGTTGGTGCTGTCGATCTGGGTCATGGGGGGATCCAGGGGAGGCAGGAGGCAATCCCGCCCTTCGCTCGCG
>SLDI01000725.1:0-6382 GCA_007125385.1 Phycisphaeraceae bacterium
AGCCATAGCGTTGGGGGCAACATATGAACTACACCATAGGACAAGTTCGGCCAGAAGATTCATTGTGGGAGCACGTCCCTGAGCACTCCCCTCAGACGATCCGGTACATGACCGATCCGAATCAGGAGACCGAGGAGGCCGAACTCCTGCGCGCCTCGCTCAAGCGCATACGGGGCGCGCCCGAAGACG
This sequence comes from Phycisphaeraceae bacterium, assembly GCA_007125385.1. Lineage (GTDB taxonomy): Bacteria > Planctomycetota > Phycisphaerae > Phycisphaerales > Phycisphaeraceae > SKPT01. The sequence goes on from SLDI01000725.1 coordinate 190, forward strand.
AGGCGAGCGGTTTCGATCCGTAGAGCGATCGCAAGATGCGCACCATGGATCGGAAATTGCTGATCTCGTTGGGGCGGTGCCGCTCCTCCATCCACTTCATGCAGCCCACGCACAATTCCGTCACCGTGACCGGCTCGTTGTCGGGGTGGTCGGTCGGTTGGGGCAGCCGGCGGCCGTTGGCGAGCCACTCGGCGATCAGGCGGTCGTAGGCTTCCTGGGCCTCGGAAGAGCCCCAGCGACCCAGTTGGACTCGCTGGCCGTCAATTTTCACGTCGGCTTGGCGTCGATCGCGACACGCGGTTGCGAGCCGGGCCCTACAGCTCGCGGGCTGCGACATCGCAGGTGCGGCGTCGGCAAGGGCCGGGGTGCCGACCGCTGCCATCGGGTTGTCAGTGAGCGCGCCGGGATGTGCCGGTGTTCACCACCCTGATGCCTGATGGGAGGCCGACACCGCGCGGCCAGACTTACCGTAGAAGGGGTGGCCATGAGCAGCAGCCGCAACGATCAGCCCACCAGCAGCCCCCCTGGCCCCGACCGTGCGCACATGCGTCAATCCGTCCGATCCCAACGGATGACCAAGTTGTGTGGCCCCCGCTCATCCACGGCAGTGGGTTAGTTTGGCAGGCGGTATTCGCCGAGGATGTCGAGGTAGATGTCGCCGTCCGGGCGAAACGCGCGGCCGGTGAAGGTTCCCTCCCCCTCGATACCCTGGAACCGACCGGTGCCATCCACAAACCGGAACGTGCCGGTCTGCTCGCCAGCGGGGTCGCCTCCGCCGTCGAAGCGAGCAATCTTGGTTGAGCCGTCGCCGAAGCGGTAGTGGGCGACACCCCTGTAGGAGAGTTCCTCTCCGCCAGCTTGGAAAGCCAACGAGGCGGTTGCTCGCGCAACTTGGCCGTCTTCCATGAACGCAAAGCCGCGCTGACGACTGGTACCCACAACGTGGCCAGCAAGTTCCGGGGCGGGCGAGACCGTACGCTCGACCGTCACGAATGCCTCGCGCCAACGGACCTCCACCGCTTCACCGGGCTGAGACGGATCGTTCTGTGCCCGCAGGGGAGGATAGATGGCCAGCACCAGTGCTGCCACGCCTGCGATCCCTGCCATACGCCGGACGGTCACGTTTCGCATCATGTCTCGATCCTTTCACAGATAGGCGCCATCGAGCTGGGAATTCCGTGGCATGCCGTGCACGCGGTCGCCGAGGAGGTGAAGGGTTACCCCGACCTACCCCGCCGGATTCGCTTCTGACTCGTATCCATGTGATTCAACGCCAGGGCCATGGCTCCGGCGGTGGGTCTCCTCCAATGAAGATGCCGAACACGATCACGGCGACGACACCGGCGAACATTAGCAGAACCATGAGCATCGCACGCGGGTGTGATCTCCATTCACGGATGTTGAACAGTCCGGCAAGCCCCATCCATACCCCCGCCAGCACGACAAACGCCGCAAGACCGAGTACTGCAACGACCACTCCGGGCACACCGATAACGACAAGTATCGGTAGGAAGGTCAGGAACAAAATTGTCAGTACCATTAACTCTTGGTACTGGAACTCATCCATTCGCTTCATGCCTCGGCATTCCTTCTTCCCTTCTCCCCGCAAACTGGGGTTCTCATCGGGCGACGAGCCATTCATCTCCGTTACCGGCAAGCACCTCCACCGATCGGACGCTTGATTCAGATACACCCGCGCATCAGGTCAGTGTTGAGGCGAGGGGGCTGGATCATCGTACACGAAGGCCGACACGCTCCCAGCGGATGGCGCGCTCGTGCTCTGCGTGTGGTGGCGGGATGGGCCCAAACGGTGGTTCCAGCGGCAGCGCATGCGACCAGTAGACCGTCATCACCCGCCCGATAACATCATCGACCGGCACCGTGCCGCGATGTCGGCTGTCCGCACTGCGCCAGCGGTTGTCACCGAGCAGGAAGAGCTCGCCTGCGGGCACCGTGGTCGGCGGAAGGTTCAGCGTCTCCGGCCGGGCGACACCCGCGCTCCACCGGTCCGCCCACTCGTGTGTCACGTACGGTTCATCCAGTGGCTGGCCGTTGCGGTAGACGACCTTGTCGCGCAACTCGATGACATCGCCCGGCAGGCCGATCACCCGCTGCACGAACACCACGCCGCCGGGGCCCTCGCCCCAGAACACGATCACGTCGCCATGACGCAGTGATTGGTGGCGATACCACAGCTTGTCCGCGAGCAGCCGGTCGCCGGGCATCAGGGTCTCAGCCATGCCCTCGCTCGGAAGGGCGAAGGCTTCAAACCATGCGCCGCGCACACCATGGGCAAAGCCCTGCCCGAGCAGCACCGCGCCGGCGGCGACGATCACGCAAGCCCACCACCGCTGATGCCTTGCCACGGGCTCGAAGCGTCGAAATTGGGTCGTGCGGCCCGCATCGAGCATTGCCGCGATACGAAAGCTCACCCACAGCAGCGCCGCGACGGCCGCGTTGGCATGAGCTATCGGCAGGTACGCAAGGCTGACCAGGCAAGCCACGACCACGGCCCACTCGCCGATGACCCACGCCACCGCGCGTGCCACGAGCCCGGCGTACCATTGCCCCAGGCCGGGCAGCAACAGGCTCAGCACGGCCGCCACGGCGGGATGACGGCGCGGCCGGATCGTTTGGGCGGCACGGTCATCGGGGCACGCGGGTGTAGCGGTCATGTTGGTCATGACGTGTTCTTCGTCTGCCGACGCGCCGCTGGAGAGGATCAAGGCTTCAGCGATCCAGGATTAAACCTTCGGACAACGAGAATCTCCCGATTCTCATGCGGGTCTCGCCCCTCTTGCCGTATACCGCTATGTGGTCTGACTCCTCCAAGCCCCAGTCATCGCGATCAGCGGCCACATATCCATACACCAACGTCAGTACCTGCCGATGCCGCTGCTCATCTTCCGCAAGGAACTTCTCCGTCACCCATAGCCGAGGAGGTTCTCCGTCCGGCTGAAAGCCTGTGATCTCACCAGAGCCGACCAAATGCCCAAGAATGATCCTCATGCGCTCGCCTTGTGCCTCCTTGCTTCTATCGAGTTCCACGTACCACCCTGGGATTTGAGGGTCAGGCGTGGCTGAGCGCGACTGATCTTCACAACCGACCGTTAACATGCACATGCCAAGGACAAGGATCATTGGACGATAACGGATAACAGATGGAACACTGAGAGGAAGCATGATTTGAGTACCCTCGTGGGCCTCCGACCGGCCCGAGCCCCGGGAAGTGTCCCCGGACGGGTTATCAACAGTATGACGAGGGGGCCTGACTCGGGTCAAGCGTCAGGTTCAGCGGGAGGTGTGAGGGGTTGGTTTGACCACCGGATCGGGCCGTCAGGGCGTGATCCCGACGAACGGCTGATCAGCCCCGCTTTCCGGGCCTGCTCATACCATTACTCGGATTGCGGAAATCGGGCACCCGTGCACCCGCGCCAGCAGTCGCTGGTACGTGTCGTGCCGCGCATGGTCCGGCTTGTTGGGCTCCGCGGGCAGGGCGTCGAGGTACGTGGATGCGAAGTCGCCCGCGCGGGCGTGCCGGCGCATCTGGTCATAGACCCTCTGGACCTGCGCCGCTAGCGGCGGGGCCAACCGCTTTACGCGAGCCCGGAAGCTGCTTGAAAACGCCGCGACCCACGTTGTCCGGCGTCGGCGACGCGCCGCATGATCGAGAAAGCGTTGAAGAAGGGAGCTAGCGGCACAGCCGCTGGGCTGACCGCGCCGTGGCAGCGGCTACTCATCAACCGGCATCAATTCCTGTCCATCCGTCTCGAAAACCACCACGTCGTGCAGCGCCTCGCGGCGCACCGTCTTGACGCGCACCCAACCAGCCTCCAAGGGAGTGATCTGCTCGACGATTCGACCCTTCAGGTCCGGGTGCTCCGGCGTCAACTGCCGTTCTTGGCCGTCGTCGTAGAGAATCAAACCCCAGTTCCAGTCGCCGAACCAGACCCGGTCCCGATCGTCCACGGCCAGAGGGTGAACCTGATAGCGCTCGGTCAGGTGCTCCCAACGACCTGCGGTGACGCGATACAGGCCGTGCTGCGTGCCGAAGTAGAGCACGCCTTCGCTGTCTTCGGCCATCGCGTATATGACGCTGCGCGCATGGCCAGGGGTGTCGTTGAAGCGCTCGATGTCCTCGCCGTCGATCATCATGGCCCCCCGGCCGGAGGTGCCGATCCAGAGACGCCCCGCGCTGTCTGACCTGATGAATTGCACGTCGCGGCCGTCGATCTTGTCCGTCTGATCCGCCCAAGCCTCACCATCGTAGACGAGGAGTTGCCCGTTGACGCCCACCCACACCCGGTCGCGATTATCCCGGCCCAGGAGCTCATCATCAGGCAGTTCGGGCCAGTCACGCTCGACCTCCTCCCGGCGCTGCTGGCGTAGGCGCGTCGTACGACGCTCATCGTGCCACCGGACCTCTGGGTTGCGCACGACGCCGTCGCCATGTGAGACCCAGCGGTGGCCATCGGCCGTGTGGCGCACCCCGAAGCCCCATTCAACGTCTTCGACATCGAACTCCGGATAGCGCCACTCGCCGTCGTCGTAGGCGGCGATGCCGCGTGGCGTAATAACCCAGACACGGCCCTGCGGGTCTACATCCAAACCTTCGGCAGGAGCATCGACGTAACCCTCGGCGACCGTGAAGTGAGCCCGCCGGTCTTCGGTCGCGACGCGCGCGACACCTTGAGCGGTGGCGAGCCACAGGGCCCCATCGCGGTCGATGGCCAGGGCAGGAGCGACCGGCTGCTCCAGCGGCGGAAACGCCAGCCACTGCTCCGGCAGGCGGGCCGGCTCCACCCCATTCTCGTCGATGCGGACGAGACCTCTACCCAGGACACCGGCGAGGACGTCGCCCTCAGGCGTCTCGACCAGCGCTGTGACCACAGGAGCCGCACCACCCTGGCCGCCGTCATCCGGGTGCTCGATCAGCCGCAGGTCCGCCGGGTCGGGCTCATGAACGAACCTGAACGTCTCGTCGTGTGGGTCGTAAGCGATGATCGACCCGAGCGAGGTGCCAAGCCATACCTGTCCATCCTGCCTGTGCAGCATGGCCGTGATGGCGTGCTGCATCATCCTGAACATGTACAGGTCCATAATGCGATCGACCTCGGCCCGTTCCATCTCGTGCCAGCGCTGCGGCGGTGGCAGCGCCGGGATCAACTCCGGCAGGCGGTCGTTGACGTGCTTGAGCTCTCCGCCTTCCAACCACGCCAGTCCCCGCCCCGTACCGATCCAGAGCCGCCCCTGGCCATCGACGAGCAGATGATCGACGCCGGCGGGCAGTTGCTTCGGGCCCGGATCAGGCATGGGCTCCCCGACCTGTTGCGGGTCCCGCGAGCTAATTTTGCGGAAAACCTTCATCTCCTGGCCGTCCCACAGGGCCAGGCCGTACAGCGTGCCGATCGCCACCGTGCCCTCCGGCAAAACAGCGATTGCGTTGGCGGGTGGAGCCGGCAGGCCATCGGCGTGGGTCAGGTGCAGCGGCGCGTCAGGCGCCTGCACAGGCTCGTCGGCGAGGCCTGCCGCCACACCGACACCGAGCAGCGCAAACAGAACCAGGTACACGCGTGGCGGCATGATGTACCTCCTTACCCGCTTGGCGACACCCCGGAGAATGTGTCGGGGAGAGCCTTGAAGAGTATGGCTTCCTCGCCTGACGTTGGTCAAGAGTCGATCAGCCATTTTGCGAACTGGTGTAATCGTCGGGCCCAGCGCTCGTCCAGAACACCAGGCCCGCTCCGAGCGACAGCCGGTGATACGAGGCTGTGCTCGATGGTCAGGCCACACTCGGGGCAGTCGCCCGCCGGGTCGAGGCCGCGCAGGTCGTAACCGCAGCGCAGGCAGCCGATGCTGTGATCCAACCGTCCGGCCTCGTCCAGGGGCAGGTGGTCGAAGCCCTCGGCTTCAGTGGGTGCCGTGGCGGGTTGTGAAGCGGGGGGCTCGTTCATGGGTCTTCATCGACGCGGACGAGCTCGTCGCCATCTGTCTCGAACGTCGCCCGGTCGTCCCGCCGGCGCGTCACGACGCGCACCTTGCCCTCGTCAATGGGCGTGATGCTCATCTTCCAGCTGGACAGCGCACCTTCGGCTCAAGTTCCGGCCGCTGACGTGCCGATCCTGACCTCCAGAATCCATCGGAGGTTTCGGCATGGACGCTCAGACGCTCTCGAACCTGGCGCAGGCGTTGG